>QMRA01000025.1:0-7426 GCA_003649155.1 Thermoproteota archaeon
CCCATTTACTGCATATTTTAACCTAATTGTCGAAGAGGAAGCATCTGGAAGCATACTAGGCTTCTACTATAATGAGGATGATATCCGAAGAGTTTTACTTCATCCATCGTCCATGATTGGATCAGATGGCTACGCCTTAGCTCCCTACGGTGTACTTGGCCAAGGTAGAATGCATCCAAGGAGCTACGGCACTTTCCCAATGGTCATCAGAAAATACGTTAAAGGTGCTTCAAGAAGTGATTTAATGTACGACGAAGGCATTAAGATATTATCACTCGAAGAAGCAATAAGGAAAATGACTTCACTGCCAGCTCAGAAATTTGGCTTACTAAATAGAGGTATTATTAGACCTGGATTTTGGGCTGATATAGTAATTTTCAGTTTGAAGGAGATTTCTGACACAGGAACCTACTTAAAACCATATCAATACCCAGTTGGCATAAAGTACGTTATCGTTAATGGTGAAATAGTAATTATAGAAGGAGAGCACACAGGTAAAAATGCTGGAAGAGTATTACGTCACCAAGCCTTCAAGCAAATTGCTTAAGTTGAAAGCTAAATTTTCAATTCACCCTTCTCTATTATGACTACGCCGTCAACAGATACCGTGGGCTTGTAAACGACCATGTCCATGTGAATTTCACACTTAACATTTCCACCATAATAAATGTTGTCACCAAGAGCTATGTGCATTGTTCCAAGAGCCTTTTTCTCTTCCTGCCAGAACCCATTAAGCCTCGCTTCAGGATTCACTCCGAAGCCAAATTCAGCGAAATTATTTAAGTTCTTAACTTTGGAGATCATTTCCTTTAATTTATCAGCTTCACCACCGCCAATAACTTCAGTAACAACGCCATTCTCAACAATGAGCTTTATTGGCTCACTGGGCTTTCCTATAAGTGCTATTGGGCCGTCAACAACTACAACCCCATTAGCAGTACCCTCTACTGGCGTGAATGAAACTTCTCCGTCGGAAAAAGCAGCTGACTCGCCCGGCTTAGTTGCAAATCCAGCTTCAATAATTACTCTCGACCCCTCAATTGAGGCGGAAATGTCAGTGCCAAGCTCAGTCGTCACCTTAATTTCCTTCCTACCTTCAAATACTTCAGCTAATTTTAACGCAGTCGAGTAAACTTTCTCGTAGTCCGCAAGCGCAGCTCCACTAATCCAATTTTCAAGCGGTCTTAAGACCATGGACATGTACCTTATCCTTTTATCTCTGAGCAACTTCGCAACCACAGCGTCATATGAAGGAGCGCCAGTGCTCTTAGTGATCCCGATAACAACTTGAGCGTGATTCAATGCTCCATGAACTGTTTTAGGCAGCGTTGTGTGCGATGGCCATTTGCTCGGAATTATTGCTATTACAGGATTTCCTCCAACATTAAATGCAACTTTAAATAGCGCATTAACCATTTCCATCTCTGAACTATCATCAGCTATTATCAGCACGTTTTCGCCGCTCTTCACGCTGAGGAGTTTTTCAATTATGAGCTTAGCTGATTTTTCAACTTTATCAGCCATCTCTGGCACCAAACCAATCTATAATTGTGCGCATTATAAGTCTTGACAATTAGTTTCAAAGAAGTGAGTTTGTAGTTAAGTTAATTCTCTTGTTTAAATTAATAATGTTTTATATTGTTATTTTTGCTCTTCACTCCACTTCCTGATTATTTCATCTGAAGTAGTTATCTCTGCACCATAAATTCTCTCCATGTATTTTAGTCCCCACTCATGATCTTCATCCTTAAATGTAGCTACGCAGTCTTTTGGGACAATGATTTTATATCCTCTGTAAAACGCGTCTGTAGCTGTATGCTTTACGCATATTTCTGTGGCTAGTCCAGTTAATATTAGCGTGTCAACTTGGAGTTCCCTCAAGAGCATATCTAGTCCAGTTTCGTAAAAAGCGCTGTATCTCCGCTTTTCTATTATGAAGTCGCTTTTCTGAGGTTTTAGCTCATCTATAACTTCTGCTCCTTCAGTGCCTTTAATGGCGTGTGGACCCCATTTCTTAAATTCCAAGTCAATTTCAGGGAGATGTGCATCATTGGCATATATTATGGGCACACCGTGCTTTCGAGCGGTTTTCAATAACTTCTTAATGTTTGGTATTATGGTTTTTGCTTTATCGCACTTTAACGGTCCATAGACGAAGTCTTTAAGCATGTCAATAATAAGTACTGCTACTCTATCCATATCCAGCACCTAATAATCTATAGTCTCAAGTGATATAATATTAGTTGCCTTAATCCACTTTCATTTATTGTCCAGCTCAAGATGTTTTGGACGGATATGGTTAGCTTTGATGTTGCTTGTATTTTAAGCCTAAGTGAAGTGCTTTAATATTGACTTCAGCAATTTTCTCTGGGAATATACTGCGTATTGCTCTCTCTACATCTTCAACCCTTAGATACTCATCTAACATTTTCGTACTTAGAAGTGCTCCAAGCATAACTACATTTTCGCTCAATGGTGCTCCAGCTTTTAATGCTAGTTTTTGAGCCTCTACTACTTTAACATTTAATTTAATTTTCTCCATTTCACTTAGAATTTCTTGGATTGAAGGCAGCTTCACTCCTGGAATTGATGGGCGTATAATTCTTCTATTAGCAACTATGATTGTCCGGTTATTTGCGTAGATTAAGTTTCTGCATGCTTCTAGAAGTTCTAAGCATAGCATTGCATCAGCTCTTCCTTTTGGGATGAGTGGGGATTCTGGCTCTCCTAATCTCACGTGAACTATGACGCTTCCTCCTCTTTGTGCCATGCCGTGAACTTCAGATATCAATACTCCTGTCCCGTGGATTATTGCGGCATTTCCAATGATTCTTCCTAGCGTTATGAGTCCTTGACCTCCAACTCCACATAATACGAGGTTAAACGTTTTCACGATTACTCCCCCTCAAGATAGAGCTTCTCCCATTCTTCACCAGCCTTCTTAGCAAGAATTATTGCATTGAATGGGCATAGCTGAGCGCATACGCTGCACCCAGTGCATAACTGCTCGTTTATAACAGCTTTGCCATCTTCCCGCGGATATATTGCTGGGCAACCGAATTGATCATAGCATATGCCACATGCTCTGCACTTTTCAACGTCTACCATATATTTTGGACTTTCAATGCCTTTTCTTCTAGCAATCATTCCTATTAGAAGTGAGCATGCTCTTCTCATAACTATGAGCGCAATCTTTCTCTTGTCTTTAACGTAATTTATTGCTCTCTTGATTTTGTTTATGGCTTCATCTACATTATATGGGTCGGCAACGTCAATGTAATGGACGCCAACTCCTTGAGCTATATCTTCAGGTAGTATTTTACGACTTTTCTCGCCGCTAGCTCTCAATCCAGTTCCTGGGTGCGGCTGATGACCAGTCATCGCGGTTATCCGATTATCTAAAACTACGACTAGCATTGGAGATTCGTTGTAAATGGAATTTATTAGTCCTGGTATGCACGCGTGGTAAAATGTTGAGTCTCCCATAACTGCTATTGGCATTTGATTTGTGGCATGAGCAAGTCCATTAGCTACACCTATGCTTCCTCCCATCTCAATAATTATATCTTGAGCTTCGAGTGGCTGAAGAACTCCTAAACTATAGCAGCCAATATCGCCGCAATATATTGCCTCTTTAATTTTAAGTTGCGCTAGCGCCCTTTTCAATTCAATAAATGATGCTCTATGCGGGCATCCTGGGCAGAATGTCGGCGGCCTCAACGGTATTTCAATATTCAATTTTAGCTCTGCGGGAGGCATTATGCTTACTCCAGCAAACTTGGCTATTGCCTCAGCAACTCTATCAATTGTTAGCTCGCCCATTTGAGGAACTATATCTTTACCGTAAATTTCAACGTCTAATCTATGGTCAAAAGCCAGTTTTTTAACTTCCAACTCCACTATTGGCTCAAGCTCCTCAACAATCAGCACTTTATCTGCAGATTCTAACGCCTTCAAAGTTAATTTCTCAGGTATTGGAACTGGCGTCGAAATCTTTAGGACATTAATATTTCCATCTAAATCAAGCATTTTTAGTGAGTCTTTAACATATCCATACGCGATGCCGGAGGCAATTATGAGTATGTTTGAATCATAGTTTTCAAGTTTATTGAATGGGACTTCATTTACAGCCTCTTTAATTGCATTCCACTTATCCAGCAGCTTCAATCTAAGCTTCCTAGCGTGTGCTGGAATTACAGTCCACCTTGAAGGATCCTTTGAGAATTTGCCTTTAACCTTAATTTTAGGCACTTCACCAAAAACTACTGTTCCTCTAACGTGACTAAGCCTAGTTGTCGACCTCAAAATTACAGGATGGCGCATTTTCTCGCTAAAATCAAATGCGTATTTGGTGAGATCCTTTACCTCGCCCGGACAATATGACTCAAATACCGGGATGAACGCGTGTAATCCATAAAAGCGATTGTCCTGCTCATTCTGACTACTCCACATGTTAGGATCATCAGCACTCACAATCACAAAGCCAGCCTCAACACCCGTATAAGCGCTGCTCATCAATGGATCAGCAGCTACATTCACTCCAACATGCTTCATGGCAACAAGCGATCTAACGCCCGATATTGCCGCTCCATAAGCAGCTTCAAAAGCAACTTTTTCATTCGTACTCCACTCTACGTGTATCCCGAGCTTACTCGCCACTCTAGCTAAAGATTCAATAATTTCAGTTGAAGGCGTACCAGGATAAGCAGCAGCAAAGCCAATACCAGCTTCAATTGCACCTCTAGCAATAGCTTCATTACCAAGAAGAAGAACGCTGCTGCCAACTGGCGCTAAAAGCCCACGCAACAATGAATCTTCACCTCAATATCAAAATAATTCTTAGTAATTAAATTATATGGTGCATAACTTTAAACTTAGAGTGAAGAACGAATTAATTTAATTCACGTTCGGAGCTTTTAACAAATACCATCCAACACACGTGCTCAATTTAACCCAACGCCTTTAATCCTACAAGGTTTATGAGTAATTTTAAGTCATTTTCATTTTTTGTGAAAACTGAGATGTTTCCAAGTTTAATATTTTTAATCCAACATTTTTAGCTTTGAAATAAGTTTTAACCATTTCCAATAGTGTTGGGCTACTAATATTTTTCATCTTATATTCTGGAAAGAATGCTAATATTGTAAATGGAATTTCCGGGTCTATAGATGCTATAAGCTCTGCAATTTTAACTATCTGGTCATCCTCAACCCAGCCTGGAATGAATAATGTTAATACTTCTAGTACAAATCCCATATCAACAATTAGCTCTGGTGCCTTCAATATCCACTTATTTGTCGTTCCACAAAGCTTTTTGTAGACTTTTTCATCGTAAGCTTTAATATCTAGCCAAAATGAATCTACACCTCCACTTGCAAGAACCTCTAAATTCTCTTTAGTTAGTCCGTAACCATTTGTTTCAAGTAGAACCCACATCTTCTTGCATTGATCTTTAATTTTCTCTGCTGCTTGAGCATAGAATTCTGCGCGGCAAGCTATGTCTCCGCCTGTAAACGCTATTATGTTTCTTGCTGGACCCCAGCCTTGAATACTAAATACTATCCGATCCGGACTTAGCTTTCCTGGGCAGTAGTCGCTCTTCTTCCCATGGATTACGCATGAGCCGCAGTGCCTGCAGAGGTCGGTTGCATGCCACATCGTAGTTCTTTCGCGAGGCTCCCAAACAGTCACTAGCTCTTCATACTTTGCAGCTTCAATAGCTAAATCTTCTGTTGACATCCATGTTCCGCTGTAATATTGGGTGAATCTCCACGAGTGGCATTTCAAGCATCTATGATTGCAGCCACTCTGATATATTGACAAGTAGTCTTCAGGTCTAGATAGTTGAATTGCTTCAATTAGCCTATAATACAAATTGCCCTTCTTCTTCAAAGTTGCTTCGCATGCTCTTTTAACTGTGCCATCTGGCATAATTACATTGCAAGCTCCAGGTGCATAGCTAAGTTCAACCATTCTGCAGTTAGGGTTCATATGTCATACAATTAGAATTATCCAGTTTTTATTGAAATTTATGTTAAGGCTCTCAGAAGCTCAACGCCCTTACTAGTTATTGCGTAATAAGTTCTAACTCTACCTTCAACGACTTCGCTTTTAACTCTAGATATGAGTCCCATCTGCTCAAGTTCTTTCAAATGCTGATATACTGCTGGAATTGAAATATCAAATCCACTTTTACATAGCTTCTTCCAAACATCATATCCGTGAAGCTTCTCGTCACTGAGTAACTTTAAAATCCGTATTTTTGTACTTCCAATTCCGAGTCTAGGCTTCATCCTCACCTTTAATTTGATGAACTTCTCTAGAGTTAAGTTCTTCTCGAGTTCCTTTACTGCTGCAACTGGATCTTTCAGTCCAGAGCCAGTTATGACGCAGACTACACTATCTGAGGGGTCTAGAAATCCCTCATCAATCATCCTTTTAACACAAGCTATTGTTGAGGCTGCTGCTGGCTCTGCGAATACTCCTTCCATTTTAGCCAGCATCATTGATGCCAATAGCATTTCTTCATCGGAAACTTTAAAGGCGTATCCTTCGCTTTCCTTAAGAGCTTTGATGGCTTCCAAATCCCTGCTAGGCTTCTCAAATGCAATGTCAACGGCTAATGTTCTTTCAACATCAACTTCTTTTGCTTCTCCTGAAATAAATTTATCAACGATAGGAGCGCACTGTTCAGATTGAACCCCAATCAACTTAGATCTAAATTCACTAATCAATCCCAGAATCTCAAATTCTTTAATTGCCTTCCAAAGCGCTGAGATTAATCCACCAGTCCCCATGGGGGCAATGATGAAGTCAGATAAATGCCAGTCAAAATTTTCAATAATCTCGAAACCAATCGTCTTCTCTCCTTCAAGAAGAAATGGATCTGCATTATCGGCAAGATAATGCCTATCACCGAATTTTATTTCCTCTAGTTTATTTTCCGGGTAGATTGTTGCTCCATAAGCTATCATCTGATAAAGCTTACTTGCATCAATCCTCTCCGAAATGAAGACCGTGCATTTAAGTCCAGCCTTAGCGGAGTAAGCAGCTAAAGAAGCTCCGAGATTACCCTTAAAAATTCCATAAACTCCCCTAAATCCGGATTCACAAAGCCTCGTTATTAAAACTGAAGCTCCGCGATCCATGAATGAGCCAGTAGGATTCTTCGTCTCATCCTTGACATACAGCTTTCTAATTCCAAGTTTTCTTCCAAGCTTATCGCACTTGAGAAGTTCAGTGTTGCCTTCACCTAAGGAAATTGCAGAACTAGACAAACACGGTAGCAATTCAATGTACTTCCAAATTCCATCAACTCTCTTCTCAAGCAATTCTCTAGTTATGATGCTTTGTAACCTTTCATAGTTGTAAATTACATTTAGCGGCCCGCCACATCTTTTACAGCAACTTAAAACTGTGCTTGCGC
>QMRA01000026.1:0-7402 GCA_003649155.1 Thermoproteota archaeon
TCCCAAGGAAGACCGCAGTGAAAAACTTGTATGGATTATACATTGAAATGCTAATAGGCACATACAGCAGATCGTCAGGTAGAGGCAAAGCAGCAAAAAGGAAAACTGCTGAAAAAAGGCTTCTCTCAAACAGCCTACTGAAACACTTAAGGTTACTTTTCACATCATCCGAAATCAACACTCCTAAGGCGCGCCCCATAACCATAATGACCATTTTGCCAATTGCAGACCCCAAACCACCCAAAACCGATATGATAACCAACTCAACAACCGAAACTTCGACCACAGCCATATACTCAACAACCACTAAAAGGTATGGAAGGCCAACATAAGGAGTAGCATTACCAATAAGTGAAGCTAGGAAAATGCCCATTGGACCGAACTCCCTGAAAAATTCAAGCACATCACTCAAATCAAACTCAAAACCACCCAGCACTTCTAAAGGCGACGCACAACAAAGTAGACCTGCAGAACTTCTAGAAACTGCAAAAAGTAGAGTAACCACAGCAATAACGTCAACAGCTCGGCAGCGCGCCATATCATCACTGAAGTAGAAAATGAGGAAGCCTAAAAGAAAGATTGGAAGAATGCAGATGGGCGCTGCATCCAAAAGCACCGTGAAACAGCAGGCCAAAAAAGTGATCATCAACACATTGAGCAAACAAAAAGACCTCCCTAAACCAAGCTTAGTCGCCAGAGTCCTATAGCCAGCTAATAAATCAACATGGTAATCCTCAATGTGATTCCTCAATTGAAGAATTACAGAGTAGTAAGACACTATTATGAGCATAGGGAGGACGTCCAAGCTAAAATCCGCGCGACACATCAAATACCCATGAAGAAAAAGCTGATTCCCAAAGAAAAATGCGTGAGATATCAAGTCAAGCGGAGGGCGCTCCTTCAACCTCACTGGCGGAGCTGAATATGCGACAGCTAAGAAGGACATTAGTGAATAATTTACTAAAGCCAACATGCTCCACGGAGTGAAAAGCAGCCCAACGAGGAAAAGCAGAGCAGCTACAACAAATAAGGCAGTCTTACTTATAGCGAATTCAACAAACAGATTCACCTTCCTCAACTGAGGATTAAGAGAGTCACTTTCAACATCATAAGCATTGTTAATCCAATATGCAAGCGCAAGATAGCAAGAAGTGGAAAAAATCAATTGAAAGAAGCCGTTGAGGAAAGCTCTTAACCCATCAAGACTGTAGAGAAAGCCTATAGCTGCGAAGAAGAGATAAGCTCTCCACTCATGAACGCGAATCGCCTTAATCAAGTAGCAAGCACTCAAGCCATGGAACACCTCAAAGTCGAGCGCCAAGCTTAGCAACTTCACAAGCTAGTAAACAGCTATCGCCAACAACCTCCCTATACACGTTAACAACTTGAGATGCAATCTTACCCCAAGAATACTCATTTACCGCCACCCTCCTCCCAAACATCCCCATCCTCTTAGCCAAGTCACCGTCTGAAAGCAGCTGAATAATTCTCTCAGCTAGCAAATCCTCACTTCCCGGAGGAACTAGATAGCCGCTTAATCCATCCCTCACAACTTCAGGCAACCCACCAACCATCGAAGCTACAACAGGCCTCCCAGACGCCATAGCCTCGAGAGCCACCATTCCAAAGCTCTCCCTATACAAGCTCGGAACTACAACAACTCTTGAACTTCGATAAATGCCAGGCAACTTCTCCTCTGAAACCCTACCTAGAAACTCGACTTTACCCTCTAAGCCCAATTGCCAAGTCATCAATTTGAGAAAAGGCAGCATGTATCCTTCACCAACAATAAGCAATCTAGCATCTGGAACCTCTCTAACAACTTTAGAGAAAGCCTTAATGAGCACGTGAACTCCCTTCCTATGAACTAGCCTTCCAACATACAATACCACATTATCACTAGGCTCTAACTCAGGCGGGTGGAAGCGACTCACATCCACACCATTAGGAATAACCAAGCTTTCAACTCCATTACCAAGTAAGTTCTCAATGAAGAAAGCCGCACACCTACTAACCGAAATTATGCGATTAGCTTTCGAAATGAAATGCCTAAGCAAAATTAAACCCCTACACGACATCAAAGTCAACATCGAATTAGGAGAACTTCCAGCAGCACTATGATTAGTTAACACTCTAGGCACTCCCAACTTCTCAGCTACACGCAAAGTCAAAAGAGAAGTAAGCGTAAAAGCATGGTGGACGTGAACCACGTCAGGAGAAAAATCTCTAATCACCCGCTTCAACTCATTCACATTTGGAGGAAAAATCAGATGCTGAAAGGGAACAATCGGGTCAACCTTTATGACAGGCAAGTTTAACCGATCATCGCACTCAACGCTTTTACCCAGCTTAGTTAAAATTGCAACTTCAAATCCCATCTTAACAAGAAACTCCGAAAGTTCACGCACATGCCTCTGAACACCGCCAAGCGTCAAAGGGTGCCACTCAAGAACCATTAGAACCCTCAAAGTTCCACCAAATATCATACGGAAAACGAATATATAAAAAGAAAACTCAATAAAAGTTCAAGCACAATTGAGGGGTAAGCCGTGCTGAATAGTGAAGTCATGAGCATTGAATGGGCCATGTTTAGAGGGATGTTCAGGCTGCTAATCCTCTCACTACTGGAAAAGTCGATGATGAGAGGCTATCAAATACTCAAAGCAATACGCACTCTAACTGGAAGAAAACCGAGCATGAGCACCATCCACGACATACTATCCGAACTCGAGTGCAAAAAACTCATAAAAAGCATAACAACCCAAACGAGTGAAAAATATTATCAAATCACCGACATCGGAAGAAAAGCACTAAGTCAAGTTAGAGCTAGGTGCAGAGCACGCGTAATCGATATTTTGAACTTAATCTTCGAAGTTCAAAACAACAAAGTTAAACTCAATCGATGAAAACTCAATTAGAGAAATCAGCAGGTGATTAAATGTCCACAGTGCTGCTCGGAAACCTACAGCTGACATCAATGGTCATAACCTTCATAATCTCACTCATTTCATCATCCGTAATAAGCTTCCACGTAGCATACTACTGGCTTGGAAAGCTGAGAAAACAAATTACAATTACTCCAGTAAAATGTGAATCACCACCCCTCGTGACGGTGGTAATTCCAATCAGAAATGAACCGCTAGACATCCTGAATAGACTCCTAAAGGCAATTGTAAGTCAAAGATACCCTAAGGATAAGATTGAAGTCATCATAGTTAGCGACGACGAGGAAAACTACTTCAGAGAAATCAAAAAGCAAGTAGACGCTTTCAGCAGTAAGAGCAAGCTGACAGTCAAAGTATTCAGGAGAGAAGAGCCCAGAGGCTTCAAAGCAGGCGCGCTAAACTACGCATTGCGCAGGAGTAAAGGTAAGTACATAGTTATATTTGACGCAGACGCAGTTCCAGAGCCAGACTACCTGGAAAAGGCGATAACCTACTTGGAAGGCAATGGGAATGTCGACGGATTAGCAGCCCGCTGGATTCCACTAAACAAAAATTCAACACCAGTATCAGAAGCTCAAGCAATATCTCTAGACTTCCTGACAACGATTTTCTTTGAAGGACGCTCGAGAGCTGGTGGACCAATAATCGCCCCTGGAAGCGGCTGTGCCTTCAGGAAAGAGGCAGTATTGAGAGCTGGAGGATGGAATGAAGAATGCCTAGCAGAGGACATAGAGCTGTCCGTTAAGATTTTACTAAGCGGTAGGAGGATAGCATACCTAAGTGGAGCTAAGGTAAAAGTTGAAAATCCGGAAACGTATGGAGCTTTCAAAAAGCAACAGGCAAGATGGATTTACGGGTCAACGCAAGTATTGGCGAAATACTTCGTAAAAATCGTTAAGTCGAGAATGCCGCTACTCTGGAAGCTAGAACTAATACTATATCTGCTACAATACCACGTACTACTAGCCAACTTCGCCTTCGCAGCGCTAGCATTAACATCAATCTTAGCGAAAACAGATCTGCTACTACCCAGCATCTACTTCTCTCCAATCCTAATGGTACTACTAATACTGCAAGCACACGCCTACTATGATGCCGCCAGGAAGCTTGGATTAAACCCCATAAAAAGCATTGTAGTCATGGGAAGGTGCACAGCCATAGCAGCAACATTAGCTCCAATCGTAGCTTTGCAAAGTGCAAAGGCCCTATTGAACTTGCGTGAAAAATGGTACATAACGCCAAAAGGACCACTCGCAAAAGCAGTCAGGGAATTAAACATCACAGAGCCACTACTAGGCATAAGCGGCGCACTTGCAGGATTTATACTGTTACATTCAGGGTTCATAGCATCTGCCATGTGCATATTCACACTGAGCTTACCCTTCATCTACGTCAGTTGGAAATCAGTTAAAAAAGCATGGTAAACAATCAACACTACTATAAGGGCGCTCTTGTACATCGAGCGAGACAAGCAGAAAATCTAAGTCATAGCACGGAGACCACAGTCACCCTAATCTGCTTTATCCCTCGAATCTTAGCAAACTCTTTCGCCAGCTCTCTAATGCGCTTGGAGTCACCCCTCAATGCTACAATTTCCAGACAATTTTGCTCGTCGAGGTGTATATGCATAGTAGAGCTAATCACGTCAGTATAGTGGTGCTGCACATGCGTTATCGCATCTTCAAGGCCACTAACCGTATGGTCGAATAGGAGGATGATCGCACCAGCACTTTCACCAGGAACTTCCTGCATCCACTTGTAATCGCTAATTAAATTGCGCATTGCAACTTGAATAGCCTTAGACCTGTCTTTAAACCCCATCTGCCTAATGAACTCGTCAAACTCTCGAAGCAGCTCACTAGGCACCGAAACACCAAATCTCGTAACACGACTCATAGCAGCACCATCCAAATACTATTTCACACTACTCGTACTTAACAATTTAACAATCCTTAAAGAAAAAGTAACACAAAAGTTATTTTAAGTATCACAAATACAGTTGGAGGGATACAAAGTGGCAGAGGAACTCGTGAGAGAAATCAGGAAGTTCGAAAAGAGGCTAAACGACTTGATAGAGGTAGGAGAAGAGACTATAGAGGCACTAAAGACACTCAGAGAAGTAGTGAACAAGTCACTAAAACTGAGCGAGCTAGTCAGTAGAAGCGAGATGACTAGAGAGCAAGTAGAGTCAATGCTCAAGTTGAAGATAGAAATCATCGAAGGCATGAACAACATCTTCGATGAAATACACAGAAGCGAGCACACAAAAAGCCACTTCATCGAAAACGTGATCACACTAATATCCATGCTAGAAAAGTGCACAAGAGAAGCACTTGAAAAAGTATTGGCAGCAAAGTAGAGCTGCTGGAGCAATCACGGGAATGAAATACTTATTAGGCAAATGTACATGAGCGAGATAGCGATGAGCAATGACAAGCTCTGAGGCAATTGAAGAGCTCCGCAAAGTATTCGGTTCAAGGCTGCTAACCGAAGAAGACGTACTCGAACCATATATGGAAGACGAGTCATACATAAGAGCTAAGCCGTCCGCAGCAGTAATCCCCGAAAACGTCGAAGAAGTTGAAGAGCTAGTTAAAATTGCCATTAAGTACAGGATGCCGCTAACTGCGAGAGGATCAGGAACGTCGCTCAGCGGAGGAGCAGTACCAGTCGAAGGAGGAGTAGTAGTAGACTTCAGAAGGATGAATAGGATCCTAGAAGTCTATCCAGACGACATGCAGGTACTAGCTGAGCCAGGAGTAATCTACGACGACCTAAACGCCCACCTAGCCAAATACAACCTATTCCTACCTCCAAATCCAGCTACGGGAGATCAGTGTACGATCGGTGGAATGGTAGCGGAAAATGCAGCCGGCCCAAGGAGCTTCAAGTACGGAACAACGAGAAACTGGGTTCTAGGATTAGAAGTAGTCACATCAGCCCTAGGCAAAATATGGGTTGGGTCGAGGACTAAGAAGTGGGTGTCAGGCTACGACCTAGTAAGGCTCTTCGTAGGAAGCGAAGGCACTCTAGGATTAGTCACAAAAATCCTATTTCGACTAGCACCAAAACCCGAAAAGCGAATGGGAATAATCGTCCCATTCAACAGCGTCGAAGAAGCGGGAAAAGCAATAGTTGCACTCGCCAGAAGCGGAATTGACATCTCAGCACTAGAAATAATCGACGGCACAACCATGAACGCAGTAAACAAAGTCTACAACGCAGGATTCCCAGAAGCCGAAGCTGCAATCCTAATCGAAACAGAAGGGTCAAGCGAAGAAGACATCCAACTAAAACTCGAAAGGCTAGCCGCCCTACTAGAGAAATTCCAAGTTAAAGAGCCAGGGCCACTAGTATTCTTCAATGCCGACGAAATGTGGAGCAAGAGAAAACTAGCAGGAGAATCCCTAGAAAAATTTTACGGAGGAAGAGTAGACGAAGACGTGATAGTCCCAATATCAAAACTGCCACAACTAATAAGTGAAATAAAGGAAATAGCAAAACGCCACAACGTCCAAATAGCAGTATTCGGACACGCTGGAGACGGCCACCTACACCCAAGCATCCTAGTCGAAAAAACTAGAGCATGGGAACCAGAAATCGAAAAAATAAAGGAGGACATATTCAAGGCAGCAGTAAAGCTAGGAGGAGCATTAAGCGGCGAGCACGGAATAGGGCTAGCCAAAAAAGCTTACCTACCACTAGAATTCAAGCCAGAAACAATCAAAGCATTCCAACTAATCAAAAAAGCACTAGACCCATACAACATAATGAATCCAGGAAAGAAAATAGTGGACGCTAGCAAAGTATGAATCAGCATTAAGCAAAGCACACCACAAATTTTAATCAAATTTAAACTCACATCCTCCGAAAATCCCCTTTTGCACACCGACCAATACGCGTAGAACAACATCCAAGCCGTAGAAACAGGTAAAACAAAGTTCAACCACGCTTGAAAGTCCGTTAAAGCAAAAAAGGTTAGCCAACAAGTACAATATCGCATTAAAGTGAAAAGCCCACCTCTGCCACCAATAACGCTTAAAAGTAGCCAAAGCTTGCAAGGCTGCATAGCCCTGAGCCGTCAAAGTATACCTCCCATCATCATCCAACTCTATAAGGCCCCTAAGCTTCTTAAGGTGAAAATCCAACTGCCCACTACTCTTGAAGCCTAACCTCCTCTTCAAATCAGCAAATCTCAAAGGCTTCTTCACTAACATCTCTAAAATCCTAATTCTAATTGGATGAGAAATAGCTTCGAAGACCTCTGAAGATCCCACGATCATCCCTCCAAAATAACCTGCTCCAAAGTAGCTATAATTCTACTCCCAAAGACCAGCCAGTCCACGATCCAAGACAATCACTACATTTAACAAAATTGCAATCAACCCACACTAATTTTAAGGAAGCCCATGAGAAATAGAGTAGTTTGGTGGACCGGGCGGGCTTTGAACCCGCGA
>QMRA01000027.1:0-7361 GCA_003649155.1 Thermoproteota archaeon
ACCCTAGTGCTAGTCTTAACTGGTGGCACATCAACAATCGCCAAGGAAGTAGCTCTAAGGTCGAATAAGCCAACGGCAATTCTAGCTCATGGCGAAGACAACTCACTTCCATCATCGATTGAAGCAAGAGAGAAATTAAGAAGTAAGGGCATATACGCTAAACTAATATACTTAGACTATGAGCAACTAGAATTAAATGAAAAGCTTAATGCATTCGCTAAAATTGCTAAAGCTTACAACTACCTCCGCAATTTCAAGATAATTGGAATAGAGACGAATATAGAGAGGTACGTGAATATTGGAGACTTAAAAATTGAAGTTGTTAATATAAGTGATCAAGAGCTCTCAAATGCATTAAACTCTGTGAGCGACAATGAAATAAGCCAGCTAGAAGAAAAGCTAGCTAAATGGACTGAAGTTATAGATGTTTCAACAGATGACCTGAAAAATTCAATCAAACTATATCTAGCAACCAGTAAAATTCTAGAGAAGTACGGTGCTAAAGCAGTTACTTTCAATTGCTTCAAATTCATATTAAAGCACAAAATAACACCCTGCCTAACCCTCAGCTTACTAAACTCAAGAGGATTTCTAGGAGTGTGCGAAGCAGAAATTCCAGCAGCAATAGCTATGGCTATAGGCAAGGCAATATCCGAAAAGCCAACGTTCATGGGTAATTTTTCAGCCTTCAATACCATGAAGAATACGATCACACTTGCACACTGCACAGCTCCACTAAACGTAGCTAAAGGTAAATCGAGACTAGTGAAGCACTTCGAAACTGAGCTAAGTGTAAGCCTAGATGTACCAATAGAGGAAGCTCACGTGGCGTTAATTACATTAAGTAGAGACTTAAATCAAGTAATGGTAGTTGAAGGAAAGGTAGTTCAATCATCTATGGGAAATCCAAGCATGTGCAGAACTCAAATTGAAATTAAAATAGACATGCCAGTAGATAAATTTGTTGAAAAAACCTTAGGGAATCACCAGATAATGGTGTTTGGAAAAATGGCTAAAGTCATTAATGAGTTAGCTCAAACACTTAAAATAGAGGTCGTTAACCCCTAATTTCTTCGACGAATCTCCTAATCCTCTCAACACCCTCCCTCACCTGCTCGAATGATGAAGCATAGGACATTCTTAAGTGATACTCGCCACCAGCTCCAAACACGCTGCCAGGCACTGTGCAGACTCCTGCCTTAGTTAATAGTTCACTAGCAAGCTCCATTGAACTCATACCTAGAGCAGACATGTCTGGGAAGACGTAGAAAGCACCTTTTGGCGCTTTGCACTTAATACCCTCTATTGAGTTTAAAGATTCAATTAAGAACCTTCGCCTCCTATCATACTCTTGCACCATGTACCGTACACAGCTCTGATCACCCTTCAATGCCGCAATACCAGCATACTGAACAAATGCAGTTGGACATGTTGTAGCGTTCTGCTGCACTTTAACTATGCAGTCAATTACCTCTTTCGGCGCAATTGCAAATCCAAGTCTCCATCCAGTCATAGCCCACGCTTTGGAAAAGCCGTCAACTACAATCAGCCTATCTCTAACATCTGAAATCGATAGCATGGTGTGCGGCGTTACTTCATCGTAAACTATTAGGTGATAAATTTCGTCTGAAATTACGTATAAGTCGTGATCCACAGCCAGGTCAGCAATAACCTTCAAGTCCTCCTTCGATAAAACGCCGCCAGTAGGATTGTTCGGTGAATTCACTAGAATAACTTTAGACTTGTTACTGATAGACTCCTTCAGTCTCTCCTCGTCAAGAGAAAAGCCATCTCCACATGAAACTTCAACAACCCTACCTTCAGCTAGCTCAACACAAGACCAATACGTTGGCCACGCTGGAGTTAGAATAATCACTTCATCTCCACTGTCAACCAGTGACTGAATTGCAGCGAACACTGCAAACTTGGAGCCTGGAGTAACTATGACCTCACTTTTAGCATCAACGTCAACCTTGAAGTTTTTAAGGTAATATTCAGCAATAGCTTCTCTAAGTTCGGGAATTCCCCGTGAAGATGTGTAATGAGTGTAGCCGCTCTTAATCGCTTTGAGTGCTGCCTCCTTGATGTGATCTGGAGTGTCGAAGGCAGGCTCTCCAATGTCCAGTCTAACGATTTTCTCCCCACGAGCAATAAGCTGCCTAGCCTTTTCAGCAATGCTGAGAGTTGGAGAAGGCTTCAATCGCTTTATTCTACTTGAAAAGCGCCTCACACTGAAAACCCCCTTGGTGGTGTTAAGTACTACACAATAATCAACTTAAATCTTTAGCGATTAATAAGTACGAATGCAGAATCAAGTGTAAAAAGAAGAAAAAGCACTGATAGCCAGCTGTTTAGCTCTTACGCGCTAGTACGATCTCAATCGTTGATACGTTGCGTGCTTGATCGCCACTTCCCACTAGTTCAGTGCCAATGTTGACGCTCTTAACCTCTACTTGATCTGGCAAAAATCGCGTTTTCACGATTTCAGCGACATCCACAGCCTTGCTAATAGCTCTGCCTCTAGCCTTGATTACAACCTCATTAGCTCCCTGATTGAACTGGATTATTGCTGCTAGCACATAATTCATTGTACCCTTCTTACCGACGAGCACTACATTTCCTGCTTGACCCTGTGCTGAAGACAATTACAACCCTCCGCTTACTCGTGCGATGAAGTCGTATTTAAGTGAGAGAGGAAAGGATTTAAGTCTTACTATAAAATTGCAAATGCACAATTAAACATTTTAATTTTTAAATAGCTCATTCCTAAGTGAGTCTATGAAAAGCTTTGCTTTATTAAATTCCTCAATGCCCTTCTCAGTTAAAGTGTAATAAGTGTCACCATCACTCTTAATCTTCCTAATAAGCCCTTCCCTCGACATCTTATAGAGAACGGCATAAACAGTCACAGTTGAAGGCGAAAACTTAAATCGCTCCTTAATAGCCTTCTTAACTTCATAGCCATACATAGGCTTATCTTTCAAAACTCTTATGACGTAAAGCCAAAGGTTCTCCTTGGTTAACTTCCTCACAAACCTTTCATAGGCCATCTAAAGCTCGCTCCACAATATTTACCATGCCAAATATATTTATACTTTACATGTCAGCAATACTATTACAAATCTTCACTTCCAAATATCAGCCAATGATTAAATGAATGATAAAGAAGTTGCTTTAAATTGAAGAATTTATTAAGGGAGAAATAGAAAAGGTAGAGCGATACTCCTATACCCGTGACAGTAAGGTGAAATTGTGGCCGAGCAAGAAAGGCGGTTAGAATTAGAGAGAATTAAGAAATTAATTGAAGAGAAGATAGACGAATTAAATAAGGAATTAGAAGTCTGGAAGCTCTGCTTAAAGCTAATTGAAGGCACAGTTAGACTAAGAGAAAGACCTGTAGAAGAAGCTAGATTACTAGTTGAAGTGAAAGATGAACTTGGCAACTCTCTAGCTAAAATCTATAAAGATAATAACAACCTGGTTATAGTGCCAGATAGGAACGTGACCATAAACACCTCATCTAGAGAATTCAGTCAGTTCTTCATAAGGAAAGTTCTAGATGGAATTAAGAGGGAAAACCCATCCGCAGACTACGAAGTACTGGAGAAGAATAGAATTCTTCAAAAAATAATTGTCAAGAATATATCGGAAGCTAGAGAAGTAAAGAGAATTCAAGGAGCAGTTAGGTGGACATTCAAAAAGTTCATGAAGCCTAGGCTTTAAACCACTTAAACATGTAGTACGAAACTTCCTTTGTCTCGGGATTCGTAACTGCTATAATAAACCTCTTTCTAACGCTGTGAGAAAGCCTTCCAGCTCTGACAATTTCAATGGGGTCAAGCATACTATTCATAGGTAACACGTCAACTAGGAAAGGTGCGTGATCAATGCCAGGACCAAACTCGTAAACTGCAAAATCAGCACCAAACTTCATTCCAGGCCTAACAACAAATCCCTTCTCCCTCAAATCCCTATAAACCCTATAGACGTCATCAAATAAACTGTAATTCTCCCTAGCAATCTTCAGCAACTCTTCTCTTGAAACCTCTAAGCCATTAACATCAACCACTTTTATCCTACCCTTCTCAAGCAAGTACAGCGCCTCAAGTAGAGATAATTCGAGGGGAGAATCGAACGTAGCGTCTTTAGGCTTCCTAACACCAACTGGCTTGCCATAAAAGCCCTCTCTATATAGGAGGCGAGAATCTTCAATATCCCAAACGATAATCCTCGCATCAATTAGCACTGCAGTCACTACCTTCACATCATCCACGTTTACCACCCACTACACGTAACGGTTATTTACACATTGCATCTATTAAACTTGAGCAAGGCGGTGGATAAATGCTTCGGCGAGTGAACAAGCACAAAGACAAACTGATAATAGCGGCATCGTACGCGGTCGGAATAATAATAATCGTATTGCTGGTTCACTTCGCAGGGTTTGGCAGCGTAACATCTATAATAATGAAAATGAGCGTAGAATTCTTCATCATAACTCTCATATTAGACTTAGCTGGACTAGTATTCTACGCACTGACGTGGCACATACTTCTAAGGGGATTAAAATGCGAAATAGACTTCAAGAAATCACTCACAATATCACTTGCAGGCATATTCATGTGCTATGTAACTCCATCAGGCGTACTACTTGAACTTTTAAGAGTAATTCTGGCAAATAAGGAAGCTAAAGTCCCAATAGGCTATGGCGCAGCAACAGTAGTAATGCATAGAATCCTATACACTCTCGGATTCGTGATATGCGCAATATCAAGTTATGCTGCGATAACTGGAAAATACACTTCACTTGGAATTGCAGGATCCCTACTCTTACTAATAGTACTACTCTCACTCGTATTTGCGGGAGGAATATTCTACATAAGCCAGCGAGCAGACGTGCTGGAAAAGATAATCGTCAAAATCTATAGGAAGTATGAAGACAAAATAAGCAAGGTTGTCAAGAAGTATGAGCCGGAAACAGTTCTAAATTCATTGACAAACATGATATCAGACTTCAAAACCGCATTTTTCGAACTTAAAAATAAGCCAACATACCTGTTCGCAGCATTCATGGCAGTGCTACTTACTTGGATAATGAACGTAGGCATCTTCTACATAGTCTTCCACGCCTTAAACTTCCCAATATCAATATGGGCTGTAGCACTAACAATCGTAGTAGGCGACTTCATACAGATGACCCCCGTAATGATTCCAGGAATGCTTGGAATACTCGAAACAGTATTCACAACAACGCTGCTAGCATTCGGCGTCCCAATAGATGTGGCAGCCTCAGCAGTCATCTTGGCAAGGATAGCTACGTTCTGGTTCGACATCCCTGTAACCGCAATAGCAGCATCTTACTACGGAATAAAGTACCTAATGAAGGGAGCAGAAGCAATAACGCAAACTTAATCGACAATCACGCACTCAACAACCCTGTCAGAAACAACTCGCGTAATTCTAACTCTAACAACCTTCCCAATAAACTTCTCAGCCACCCTCTCATTCCTAATAAGCATTACAGGCCCATGTCTAAACGGGTATGCGATGAAGCGCCTACCCTTAAATTGAGATTTAACAACTATCGCATCAACAATCTTATTCACAAGCTTAAACTTTAACTGCGAATTCACACGATTAGCAGCAATCCAGATCATTAAGCTCGCGGGATCTCTATAAGCAGGCGGAGCACGAGGAAAATCTCCAAAAGCAGACATAGGAAGCGGCTGAAAACGATAGACAGTCACTTTCTCAACGCCGATCACCGCAGACCTCTCAATAACCTCAACAGTTGCTTTAGCAGTTTCAACAGTCTGTCCGGGAAGGCCATGAATAAAATACAAGTAAGGCCTCAAACCATAGCGCTTCAACAGTCGCGCAGCCTTAAGAGCTTCCCCAGGAGATGAAGGTCTACCAAGTGCGTGCGCATGCTCAGCTGAACCCGTTTCACATCCAATATGTACTGGCGAACCCCTCAAGAATTTTCCTAAAACCCTGGCAACCTCCTCAGTCACCAAGCAAGGCTTGACGTTCTCAATTCCAATAAACACTTTCTCTCCACATTCTTCAATTATAGAGGAAATCTGTGATAGTAGGTTTTCAATTTCGCTTATGTTTGCCGGGGGTTCTCGAGGATCTGTAAGTGGATTTGGCTCGACTAAGATGTCTCTCCCATAATCTAGGAAGTCAGAGCCGCTTAAGATTATCCGCTTAACCCCAATCCTTATTAATCCCTTAACTTCCCTCACAATTGATTCAATTGACCTGCTTCTTGAAGGCCCAAAGAGGCTAGGGACCGAGCAGTACCCACATCCTGGAGGAATGTTTTGTGGGCAGTAATACCTCTCTTCTAGTGGGCCAGTTTTACATTTGTGACATTCAATGCACTTGCGACCATCGGGTAGCGGCATGGTAGTTCTATAATAATTACTACACCCCCTAACGACTTCAACATAAACTCTACAAGCAAAGTAGTTTGGGTAGCCCTTTACTACTCTCACAGAAGGCTGATATGAGCTTATCTTAACTCTACTCATTATTGGGCGCAGTGGATTCAATCTTATATTTGAATTTTCTAAGTAAGCTATACCCCTTATGCTGGACAGGCTTGAAGGTGTTAAGTCGCCAGACAAAATGAGTGGAATAAGTTCTTCCAAAGTCTCTTCGCCTTCACCTATAACAGCTACTTGAAATCCCGCTCTAATCAATGCATCATAAGGATCAGCTGCAATTGGGCCGCCAATAATAGCAACGCCACCAGAGTAGCGATCCCAGAGCGCCTTCACCTTTCTAGCGGCAGGCACGTCGACCGTCATGGCGCTGACAAAAAGAGCTGACGCTTTAGCAAGTAGCTCGGGTTTAGACAAAACTACATGTACAGGGTAAACATTTACGTCTAAATCATGCTTCTCTAATACTCCAGCTACAGCCCTCGGCCCAGATCCGATGACATCTACTGTTGCTAGTCTGCGCCCACGGCCAGCTCCCAGTGCATCAACAATGATAATTGACATCAAAATCTCCTAACTACCTTAGAGGGCGCCTTATAGTTGCAATTGAATTGTCGGCAATACCTAGCTCTCGCATCTCCTCAGCACTAGCCCAAACCTCTCTTAAAGGCACTTTTTCATCAGCTCTTACAGTTAAGATGCACTTCCTTTTCCCACTAATCACAACTTCAATCTCATCAGTTATCTGAAGCTCCTGCATCATTTGCGGATTCATCCTCGCCTTTCCAGGCTCAATTTCAGGTTTACGCCTAACTCTAAGTCTGCGCTCAGGAGGTCTGCTCACATCCATCACCAGCTTAAACTTTTAATTACCAGCCCTATTTTAATTGAACGCTGGTGGAAGCTTGAAGA
>QMRA01000028.1:0-7347 GCA_003649155.1 Thermoproteota archaeon
CCCTTATAGTTCACCTTCCCCCGTTTCTTTATTCACATATTAAAAATAAAGTGATAAAATCACTGTATCGTACATAAAAAGAGAAAAATACCATATAAACCAATTAGATATAATAGGCTGGGAGTAAAGTTGCCCAGAGTAAAGCTAAGCTTAATGGAAAAGCGAGCCATAGAGATAATCAAGAAAGCCGGAGACGAAGGTGTGCTACAGAGCGATTTGTGGAAAATGCTAGGAACAGACAGCAGAGAAGGCTCTAGAATAGCGATAAGACTTGAGCGGAAGGGCTTCATTGAAAGGGAGCCAACAGTCCACGCCGGCAAGAAAACTTACAGGTTAAGGCTGATAAAGCGCCCTCCAAGGAAAATATCGATAGCAACCGTTAAAGGCTGCCCATGCTTCGTATGCCCAGACTTGACTAAGTGCGCAATAGGCCACGTCATAAACCCAGTGACGTGCAAGAAGCTCACAACTTGGATATTGGAGCAAATATCTTCCCAGCTCGAGGAGAGCGAGAGGCGAGGTAATGACTAGAAGGTGGCGTGATAGGAAGGACTTCTACTACTTTAAAGCCAAAGCAGAAGGTTATAGGTCGCGGGCAGCTTTTAAGCTTAAGCAGATAATAAAGAAGTTTAAAGTTATAAGAAGAGGAGACGTCGTAGTTGACTTAGGAGCAGCTCCCGGCGGGTGGCTTCAAGTAGCGAGAGAAGCAGTTGGAAGTAAGGGTTTTGTGATAGGTGTGGATTTAGTTCCAATAACTCCTTTACCATGGAAGAATGTCAAAACAATAGAATTGGATGTTACATCAAAAAATGCCGTTGAAAAAATCAGAGAGCTCCTGCCAAGAGGCTCAGCAGACGTCCTACTCTCAGATTTAGCTCCTAAGGTTTCTGGAATATGGGATCTGGACAATGCGAGGCAAATATTCCTGGCGGAAAAAGCTTTAGAAATAGCTGATCAAGTTTTAAGAGCTGGTGGGAATGCTGTCATAAAGATCTTCCAAGGATCCTTGACTGATGACTTCCTTAAAAAGGTGAAAAAGTCATTTAGGATAGTTAAGCTTTACAAGCCTCCAGCTTCCCGTAAGGAAAGCGCTGAAATCTACGTTATTGCAATTGGCATGAGGAGAAAGCCTCATAAATCTTCGAGAGAGGAGCATTAGTTCGCACGCCTTTTGGGTGAAAGTGAGTTCTCGACGCGAAAAATCCCATTTGGCGGAGCTTTTTGATAACTTCACCCACAGGCGGGGAGGATTGTCTAAGTCTACTCGCAATTGCATCCAATATGAAGTAGGTTGGAGGGCCGCCTACCTCTTCTAAAATCACCTCCAAAAGTCTACTAACTCGCACAGCATTCTCCAGCTCCTTCTCACTAGAAGCCTCAAGCATTCTCTCGACAAAGGACTTCTCGAATATGGAGCCACACCACATTGGCCCTCCAATGAGAAGGGGGGAATTGCACTCAGGACATGATGACGGAATAGGAGAAGCCACTCCTCTTATTACATCCCTGAAATAGCAGTTTCGACAGTAAATGACGTAACCCAACCACTTGAGCAGTTCATTCGCCTTCGTAGCGTTGCGCTCAAGAATAGCGTAAACTCTAATGTAATGATCTGTAGAATGGGAGAAAACTACGCGTGCGGCAAAGTCTGCCTCTGCAGCTTTTTTCACTAGGCATGCAACCAATAGGCGCACGGCAATTTCATGGCAAAAATCCACTTTTAACGGCAACCCGCCATACTTCCTCAAGCAGGTTAGGGGGTATTTGCCGCAAAGAGGCGGCATGTCAGTTGCGGTTAGGCATAGAAGACCGCCATCTCTGAGGGCACGAATTGATGACTCAATAAAGGGAACTGGAGAGCCGAAGGGATCTACGTCGATTACGTCAAATCGCGTTTTGGGTGATGAGTGCTTTAGAAGGATGAGCCTCGCATCAGAGCACGTGATATCTATGAGGGATTCGAGGTTATTTAGCTTGACATTTTCAATTGCAAGCTCTGCAGCTTTAGGATTCACATCATTCAACAAAACGTACTCTACACCGTCAACCTCAGAAGCATAACGTAGCCCTCTAATGCCAGTTGCAGCGAGAGGATCGCAAATTCTTATAGGTCTCTCAACTAGGCGTTGAAAGGCTTGAACTGCAAGTACGCCAATATCCCTGCAAAATGTCATTCTAGGATTGTAAAATACTGGAGCATATGTCGGGTCGAATCTTCCTTCCTCATCTTTAAAGTAATTTGGGTCTGGAATGAAAAGCTTCACCTTACCCTCCCTAATCAAGATTCTCGGAAAACTCAATGGAAACTACCTCCCCAATTGAGCTAGAATTTCTTTTAGAATGACTTGATGGAGTTTCTGGCGATTTTGCAATGTAACCTCATATACCTTGGGGTTGAGGTTACTGAAAGTTCTTTGCAGAGCTCTGCTCAGCCTCCAGTGAATTACTGCAATTACAGGCTTTGCACTTTTAAAAGCAGTGTAAATTGCTTTCTGGAAAGATTTGCTCTTTAGTTCCATTGGGCCAACCTCATCGATGACGATGACGTCGGCTGATGACAAGGCGTTGAGGATAGCATTAACGCCTATACTCTCCAAGTCACGTAGGTTTACGCCATACTTGCCTACTCGAACTCCAGTTTTCAAATTTACATGGGCAAGCCAGCCCTCTGAGCTGGAAAGTAAGTCAATTATTTTAAATCCGACTCGGCTACGTCCAACCCTCACTTCTGGACAAATAACGCCTCCAACGCGTAGATTTAGAGATTTTAGGGCATCAATGACTCTCTTACACACAGTTGACTTACCGATGCCAGGGCGCCCAGTTATGAATATTAGCATAATGCAAGCCCCAAAACATACAAAAAACATTAACTTATTAAGACTCTCGCATTAAGTGCTATTAGGTATTCAAGATGGCAGAGCATAACAGTAAAGTGGAGAGGCTAATTGCAGGAGTAGATGACGCAGGGAGAGGGCCAGTGATAGGGCCGCTAGTAATTGCAGGAGTGCTCATTAAGGAGTCCAAATTGCAGAAACTCGTGGATATCGGCGTGCGTGATTCAAAGCTATTGACACCTCAAAGGAGAAGTAAGCTTGCAGTAAAGATTATGCAAATCGTAGAAAAGTGGGCTTATGAAATTATTTCACCAAGTAAGATTGACGAGGCAGTGCAGCGAAAAAGGAGGGGTAAAGGAGGATTGCTAAATGAGATTGAAGCTGGGGCTATGGCACGAGTAATAATGAAGCTGAGGCCTGACGTGGTTTTTGTCGATGCATCTGACATCAATGAAGAGCGATATGCTGAAATGATTAGGAGGGCTCTGCCATTTGAAATTGAAATAGTATCTAAGCATAAAGCTGACCAGATCTTCCCGGTAGTTGCAGCAGCATCAATACTCGCCAAAGTTAAGCGAGACAGCATAATCAGCGAGTTAAGGGAAATTTATGGAGACTTCGGCTCTGGCTATCCTACCGATCCAAAAACCATAGAATTCTTAAAGCAGTATTTTAAGGAGCACGGAAATTACCCTGACATCGTTAGGAAGAGTTGGAAAACTCTCAGGAAGATTGAAGATGAACTATGTCAAAAGATGATGGATGAGCACGTTAAACGCGATCTGAAAAAGCGAAGCCAATAACCATTGACGTCCTGAGTATTCTTCTCAACTTAAAAACTTGGGGCCTGTACAAGTATACTGGGAGAGTGACGTCCTCCACCTTTTGCACTCTTTCACTTTCTAGGATTTTGAGAACTACATACGCCTCAGCTTTATCTCCTAAGACTTGAAATACCCCTCTACCCAAGTCTACTCGCCTTATCAGCACTATAGGCAGTTTTAATTTGTCTTGGAGCCTCTCTGGTATAATTTTAGAAAGTTTTTCGAGTTCTTCCCTGCTGAATATGATGTGGGAGCCGCTTCTCGTTTCAACCATAGGAGTTTTTGATTCTAGTAATTCTCTCAGAGTCTTGAATTCCTTGGGTAAGTGGTTGTTTATTTTCTCTATGTCTGCTCTCCAAATCTTGTCTAGAATACGTTCAGCTACTCTTACATCCTTTTTGAACATGTCAACTTCAACCTTTCTTATATTTGGCAGCTACCATCGCATGTGCCTTGTCGAAGGGCTCTAGATGGACTATACTTGTAGTTTCGAAGCCTCTTCTCTTTAGCGTATCTATTTCCCGCTTATAAACCTCTGATGGCTCTAGAGTTACATCTACACTTCTGGCTTTTATTGCTAGCATTATGCCTCCACCATTTTTCAAGAACATATCTGCATTATCTGCGAGGAGCTTTGCCTGCTCAGGCTGGGCGACGTCGCAGTTGATCGCGTCTACTTGTGGAACAAGAGATCTATATAGGGTGGGTTTCCTCGCGTCAGCGAGTATTGGAATCATGTTTCTTCTATGCTCGCACACTGTGATTAGCTCTCTGACGACTCGAGGGGCAAATTCAACGCAGTAGACTTTGCCCTTCTCTCCGACAATGTCGCTAACGTGACTTGCAGTTGTCCCTGTAGCGGCTCCCAGGTACAATACTTTCAATCCAGGCTTAATTGGAACGTTTTCAATGCCCTTTAGTATTGCAGCTGCAAGCTTGCTCCTATACGCGTTCCAAATTCTATACTCTACGCCGCGGTACTTTACGAGGGGCTCACCATAGACTTTGAATCCAGGAGCCAAATTTACTGTTGCCAGCCTTTTCGAACCATCCTCTAACTCGGCCCAGTAAACTCCCTCAAATTTCTCGTGCGGATATATTTCTACCATATAATTTCACCTCCTCCTTCCCCTCTTCCTTGGAGGTCTTCTCTTCTTGATGACCCTCTTTGGAGGCTTAGCATAGATCTTTTTAATTTCCTCAATTCTCTTCTTCAAATCCTCTTTCAACTCGTCAGCAATGTAGGTGCCAGTGAAAGCATCTACTCTCGCTGCTATGGCGAGTTTTCCAGCTAGTGCTCTTGCAATCTTTCCTCTCTGCCACCTTGGAGATCTGTGGATTTCAGGGCACTGGAAGATAACTCCATGCTTCGGCGGCTTAGCTCCACTGCGTAGGGCTCGGAAGAGGGCCTTCTCGGCGCCGAGGACTTGAATTGTGCTTGCCGGAAGCCTAGCCAACTCTTCGAGGCCTCCGGCTAGAGCTATGAGCCTAGCTCCAATCAGCGCACCAATTAAGCCTTTAATGTTGGGAGCAACCTCATCCATTGTTTGGTCAATATACTCTTCTAAGTCGTCCCTCATCTTGTACATTTCATTAATTATTGAGGAAAGTCGCATCATGGGCTCAATATCCATTTCAGCTATATCAGCACCGACAGATTCTCTTGCAGCTGATGAAATCCTCCTCGCGCGAGGCTCGGGAAATCCTAGTTTTATGAGGTTTTCTTCGGTGAAGTTAGATCTCAACCCTAGTGAAGCTACTAATCGAACGAATGACTCGTGATCTCTCACAAGGTCATTTAGCTCTGGGAAGTGCACTCCATACCATTCTCTGAGCCTTGTGACTAGGAGGTTTATTGACTTGTTTAAGTCATCTATCGCATTAACTGCGTGCGCGATTAGCAGGTCTCTCTTCTCAGCAGCTTCTCTCAGTTTTTTCCTAGTCATGAGCATTGAGACTGAGAATAGGAAATCTGAAGCATCTTCATGTGTAGGGAAAAGGTTGAGCTTGACAACTAAATCTTCAAGCTCACCTCTAACTTTCTTAGCTATTGAATTACCAGCCTCAACTAAAACTGGAATGTCAAGTAATGACTTTACAGACCTCGCTAACATTTCATCTTCAACAACTACGGCTTTCACACCCATAGAGATTAGCTTATTACACAGCTTCTTCAATTCCTCAACAGCTTCTCCTTCCTCTAGCTTGAGCAGCTTTTCAGCTACTTCTTCAGCATTCTTCGGCATTGCCTCAAAAGTAAAAACCTCGCCTTCTTCGTTACAGGCGAAAATTGCGAAGGCAGTTTCAACCAAATACGCCTTACTAACTTCAGCTTTGCCTAGACTACTCATTAGCTACACCACTAATGATTTTCTCAACAATCCTTTAAAGCTTTTATATAATATGGTAATAAGGGTTGCAATCTTAATGGTTTCCGTGGATATAACTGCGCACGTAGCTTCACTAAGACTTAGGAATCCAATAATTCTAGCTTCCGGCGTCTTAGGGAATACAGGAGCAATTCTTCGAAGAGTTGCAGAGGCAGGAGCTGGAGCTGTTACTACCAAGTCCATAGGACTCGAGCCTAGGAGGGGATATGCAAATCCCACTATAGTTGAAGTGGACTGTGGATTCATAAACGCTATGGGACTGCCTAATCCCGGAGTGGAAGAGTTCGTGTCTGAATTGAAGATAGCAAAAGAGGGAGGGGTCCCAGTTATAGCGTCCGTGTTTGGGTCAAATCCGAAGGAGTATGCATATGTTGCACATAAACTTGAAGAAGCTGGAGCTGACGCTATTGAGCTGAACCTATCATGCCCGCATGCAGGTGGTTTAATACAGTTCTCTCAAGACCCTGAGAAGACTTATGAAGTAGTGAAGGAAGTTGAAAGTACAGTTAAAATTCCAGTCTTCGCCAAGTTGACTGCTGAAGTACCAAGAATAGCTGAGATTGGGCTAGCTGCTGAAAAAGCTGGCGCTGATGGGGTAACTGCCATAAATACGCTGAGAGCGATGGCAATAGACATTGAGTTGGCAGTGCCAGTACTAGCGAATATATTTGGAGGGCTTAGTGGGAGAGCCATTAAGCCTATTGCAGTAAGGTGCGTATACGAGCTTTATGAAGCGTTGAACATCCCAATAATTGGAGTTGGTGGAGTACTGACACCAGAAGATGTCGTCGAATTTCTTATGGCAGGGGCTAGTGCAGTTCAGGTTGGATCAGCCATCGCGATAAGGGACCTAAAGATATTCAAGGAGCTCGCTGAAGGACTTGAAAAGTTCATGGCTAGGAAAGGCTTCAAAAAGCTTGATGAAATCATTGGTATAGCTCATAGGAGGTGATCAACTCATGATCAACAGGCCCATACCATGTGAAATCATTAGCATTGTAGATGAAGCAGCAGAGAGGAAGACTATAACAGTGAAATGCCCGGTCATAGCTAGAGAAGCACATCCAGGACAATTTATAATGGTTTGGATACCTCGAATTGATGAAATACCAATGGGGATATCGCACATAGGAGAAGAAGAAATATCATTTACAGTTCACAGAGTTGGTGAAGCTACTGATGCCCTGTACAACATGAAGGTCGGCGACCGCATAGGGCTGCGAGGCCCATATGGTAACGGCTTCAAAATAGTTAAAGGTAAAGTTTTAGTTGTCGGCGGCGGAACAGGAATGGCAC
>QMRA01000029.1:0-7314 GCA_003649155.1 Thermoproteota archaeon
ATGTCTTACTTAAAGCTTTAATGCATGTTATTTATGTGATTATAGTTAGGCGATGTCGATGGATGTTGAAGAGATCATCCATCTGGTCAAGAAGACTCCAACCGAAGAGTTGCTAACTGAAGAGAGATTGAGAGAGTACTTGTATCAAGGTGTGAAGTTGAGACATTACATTGGATTTGAAATTTCAGGCTACGTTCACATTGGAACTGGAATTATGTGCATGCAGAAAGTAGCTGATTTTCAAAAGGCAGGCATAGAAACCATTGTGTTTTTAGCTGATTACCATTCTTGGATTAATAAGAAGCTAGGTGGAGATCTGGATACCATTAAGAGAGTAGCAGGAGGATACTTTAAGGAAGCCTTGAAGGAGTCTTTAAAAGTTGTTGGTGGAGATCCTGAAAAGACTAAGTTCATAATGGGTTCCGAAGTATATGAGAAAGTTGGCCTACAGTATCTTGAAAATGTAATTAGAGTTTCAATGAAAACTACACTTTCAAGAGTTAGGAGATCAATAACTATCATGGGTAGGAAGAAGGGAGAAAGTTTAGATTTTGCTCAGCTACTATATGTTCCAATGCAGGTTGCAGACATATTTACTTTAAAGGTGAACTTTGCACATGGAGGAATTGACCAGAGAAAAGCGCACGTAATTGCAATTGATATTGGAGAGAAAGTTTTTGGATACAAGCCAATTGCAGTTCACCACCACCTAATAATGGGATTAGATTTGACAAGCAGAGAGTGGAGCGCAATAGTAAAAGCTAAGAATGAAGGGGCCCGCGAAGCATTTGAAGATAGTGTTATTGAAATTAAAATGTCCAAATCAAGACCAAAAAGTGCTATTTTCATCCACGACAGTGAAGATGAGATAAGATCAAAAATCAGGAAGGCATTTTGCCCATCAAAGGTTGTTGAATTCAATCCAGTAATAGAAATTTTGGATTATATTATCTCGAGGAATATTCGCGAGGACGAAATAGAGATAGTTAATGAGAAGACTGGTGAAAAAATAAAGTTTAAGAGCTTCGACGAGCTGAAGAGAGCATATAGTGAAGGTAGGATTCACCCATTAGACCTGAAAAACTACGTAGCTACAAAGTTGATTGAAATCTTAGAGCCAATTAGAAAGCACTTTAGGGAAGGCAGTGGGAGAAAGTTCATTGAAGAAATGGAGAGCATCAGAATTACAGGATAAACTCACTTTAATTTACAATAGTTTTATCTTGTCAACAATTTTTGGCAATATTTCGCCAGCCTTACCCCTAATAAAAACATCAGCTATTGGAGTTATGGCGCTTTTATCAATATTTACCTCAATGACAGCTCCGCCTTTCTCCTTAACAATGTATGGAAAGTAACCCGCCGGATAAACAACTCCACTCGTACCAACTACTAGAGCGACATCAGCTTTATGAAATAATTCTAAGGCTTTATTGAGAGATTGGCTTGGTATAGGTTCTCCAAACCAAACGACATCCGGCCTTAGAATACAACCACACTTGGTGCATTTAGGCGGTATAGTTTCCGGCGGGTTGTCAAAGGTAACTTTGAAATCGCATTCAATACACCTCCCACGCCTAATACTTCCATGCAATTCAACAACACATTTACTACCAGCAATGAGATGCAGGCCGTCAACATTTTGAGTTACAATACACTTCAAAATACCCATTGTTTCAAGATCTACAAGTGCAAAATGTCCGGCGTTAGGCCTTGCATTATAAACCAATTGCATTCGCCACTTATACCACTCCCACACTAAATTTGGATTCCTTTTAAAAGCTTCAGGAGTAGCTAAATCTTCTACCCTAAACTTCTTCCACAAACCATCCTTGCCTCTAAAAGTTGGAATGCCACTTTCAGCGGAAATACCTGCACCAGTCAAGCACACGGCATGTCTACTATTTACGAGTATTTCTGCAGCCCTAGCAACAAATTCTTCAATATCAACCATTGTCATTCACACATAATTTAACGCCTAGATCATTTAAAAGTTCTAAACTAACGTCATTATACAATAAATTAAAGAAGCAAAAGCTTTTAACCATATAAATAAACTTGCAAATGACTTTCACGTTTATAGTTTACTGAATATTCTCAGCCAGTTTTTGCCCAATATTTTCTCGATTTCCACATTGGAGTAACCTCGCGCTACCAGTCCTCTAGTAATATTGATTATTTGGGTCACATTTTCAATTCCAATCGGATACTTGTATGTTCCATCTGGAGCAGGCTTCCCCCAAATATCAGGGCGCTTCATTAGAGTTTTATGTTTTTCAATTGGCCAATTGTCTATTAAGTCGAGGCCTAAGCCAACATGGTCTATTCCAACTAGATTCACAATATAGTCGATGTGGTCTAACAAGTCACTGACGGATGGCCTTTCTCCAACATCCATTCTAGTCCATTTCACAAAGGCTGGAAAAGCGTTTACTCCTATTACTCCATCTTTTTCAGCAAGTGCTTTAATCGTCTCATCATCCTTATTTCTAACATTATTACAAAGTGCACGAGCATTAGCGTGCGTGCATACTGGTATGTCAGCGAGCTCTATTGCTTCCAGCCCTGACTTATCGCCTACGTGTGATATATCAACTATCATTTTGAGTTTATTCATTCTCTCAATAAGTTCAACTCCGAAATTACTTAATCCGCAGTTTGTACGTTCACCACAACCGTCGCCTACAAGATTCCTCTCATTGTAAGTTAGCTGGATAATTCTCACTCCCAACCTGTAATAGACTTCAAGTAGATTGAGGTCATATTCTAGCGGTATAGTATTTTGAAAACCAAAAATGTATGCAACTTTGCCTTCACGCTTAGCTTTAATCATATCTTCAACCGTCGTAGCAAGTAATGCTTTGTCGCTATTTCTCTCAATCTTCGAATACCAATCCGCAATAGACTTAACTGCTTCCGACAAGTTGTGTTCAGAGGCTACCGTTTTATGAACAACTGTGACTCCAGCATCCCTCACTTTTTGAAGATATTCATCGGTAAATATTGAAGCTTGCAAACCATCAACTATAACGCATTTCTTATGAAGCTCTAAAGCTCTATCTTCCTCATCCTTGCTCAAATCAAATTTAAACAGCAATTTCTTTCGCCACCCAGCTTATTTTTCTAAAATTATTCCATATTTATAGATAGCAGGAATATGGAAATTATTGCCAATAGGATGCCTAGACCTTGGAGTGACGTTATTTGCTCTCTCAAGAATATTTTAGCGATGATTATCGTTATTATGGGGTATAATGATGTTAATGGCACTATTATTGAAGCTTTTCCACTCTTTAATGCGATGTTAAAAGCGATTGTTCCTAATGCGCCTAGAACTCCAGCTAGTATAGAGTAATAAATTGCAGGTGAGTTAGTTTCAATTTTTGATGTTTTAAAAGTTAAGAACATTGCAATTGCGATGAAAATGCCAGGTATTGACGAGAAAAGGAATACTTGATGCCATTCGGCGTATTTTAAAGCCATTTTCATCAGTATGCTCCAGAGACCCCAGAATATGGTAGCAATTATCGATAGCATTAGCCAATTCAAATCATCACCTCCAAGTTAAAACGTGAAAATAAAAGCGCTCGTAATGCGCTAAACTTGTTAAATCTTCGGGCTATAATAATTTTACTTGGATTAACCTATTAATGGTGTTGGATGGGATTTTAATGGCATTAGACGTTGAAAAGTATTATGAAAGCGAATTAGTGAGAAGGGAAATAGCAGATTTCTGTAAGAATAGGTGGGTTGCAATTCATTGTGAAGCTAAGACAAGTGATGGTAGGCCTCTGCTTGTAAGGTATGATAGGGGTAAGCCTTTAACTATAAATTCTCCTGATGATGTTAAAGCTATTTTGCGGAGATTCAGAGGACTTAAACCTAGAACTTTCTATGCGTCTGCAAGCGTGTATTCACGTTTAATATCAAAGGAAGATGCACTCAATTATTATAATAATGTGCTTGCTAGAACTCCTACATGGGATATTGATAGTAAGCCTGAGTGGTGGAAGGCAACTGTTAAAGTTATTGAAACAATAGTTGGAGCATTGAAAGATGAAGGCGTACAAGATTCAGTGTATATTAAGTGGAGTGGTAGAGGAGCTCATGTACACGTACATGAAAAGGCTATATCACAGGAGATTTACAGTAAAATTGGACCCATAAATGTGGCATACTGCATTGTTGACTACATTATAAGGAAAATTAAGCCTTCAATTTTGAAGGTTAATTTAGATTTTAATGTTGAGATAAAAGTTGAAAATCTAATGGATCCGCAGAGAGTTTTTACTGCTCCACTCAGCCTCCATAAACAGTTAGACGTCTCGTGCGTTGTTTTTAAGCCTAGCCAAATTGATGAATTTGAATTTGAATGGACTAATCCTATTAAATTCAACCATAATAGCGAATGGAGGAATTACATTGAGGGAGAAGCTGACATGCTTGCTAGAAAGGCATTCAAAATCATTGGCCCATATCCAAGAGAAGTTAGGAAGGAAGTCCCTAAATTTTTGGTTCAAGCTGAAGTAGTTCAGAAAAAGCTTGAACTATACTTACCTAAGAAAGTCAAGCTACCTGCCGATAGAAAATTTAAACTAGAAGACCTCCGCTTCAATCCAAATCCGCCACCCATAAGTGGTGGAAGGAAGTTTAGTAAGGGTTCTAGAGAAGCTTTCTTTAAGATCGAGGACATTCTTAGCCATTATGCACTTAGAAATATTGATTTTGATCATGCTGTTAAGGCTTTAAATTATGCTAAGAGTGCAATCATTCCTTTCCAAAATTATAAGCCTGAGGATATTGCAGAGCTAATTGCGCTTTACGATGAAGCTTTGCGCGTATTAATGAAGCTTAAAAATCCATTAAAGGTGAAGGAGTGGCTATTAAGTCATGGTCCGCCCAGGAGGGAGCATGTTAAACTTGATGAATTCTTCAAGTTTAAAGTTGATAAGTAGGGATACTTTATATATTTCAGCCTAACTGGGTGGTTAATCTTGAGTATAGTTGAAGTTGAGTTTAGAGGAGTGAAGGATTGGCATAATTTTTTGAGGGAATTTGAGAATTTAATTCGCACAGAGAATTTTCTTAGAGCAGTTGGTAAAAAAAGTGTAGAGCTCAAGATGAGGTATCATGGCTCGTTGATGCTAGAAGTTGAAGGAGTAGTGAGTGTTGGCGACTTTGAGCATTGGAATTTAATTGGAGATGGAAAGGTTATTGGATCAATAGAAGTTTGCTATATGGATCAGCACTTCTTCGTACTTTCAGTGGAAGTTATAGATGCTCTACTAACTGATGATGAGCTTAAAACTTTAATGTTGAGTGGAAGTAGTTGGGCAACTCCACTTACTCCAATCAAGATTGCCATTGAAGCAATTGATGCTAATGCTTTAAAGAGAGAGCTGAGCAATTTCATCGAAAGTTACCGAGATGACTTCCCAAATGAAATAGCGAGAAAATATGCTCCTAAAGCTAAGATATTATAATAAAAACTAAACTGAAATTTCTGATCAAATGTATTGAAGAATGCTTTTCGGATATATTTTCTTCAACTTCTTATAAGCTTTACAGAGGAAGTAAAGGACTACTAGACCTATAAGCCAAACTGCATATGTTATTTCAAGTGAGTATTTTCTTACAGTTCTTGTATAGACTGGAATGTAGGAGTACAGTGGTATATGGACGCAGTAGAAGAATAGTGGCGTTTCTCCAAAAGTTAATATGGCTTGGACGAGCCAATTTGATGTTAATCCCTTCTCTTCAATTTTAAGTCCAGCATATAGCATTAACATCATTCCTCCTAAAGTCCATAATATGAATGCTAGACTCGGAGGATATTTTGCTACTAGCATGAAGTCTATGATTTCAAGCTTTTTCCAGTGAAGGATATTTCCAAATTCATTGAGGAACCTTATGTAGAAGAATGCAAGTATTAATCCAATGCCTGTTAATGCGATGTATTTTCCATTTGAGTAAAGTTCCTTGACGTCCTTTATGTTTAGGAGTATTTTTCCGAAGCACCATCCTAAGCCCATAACTCCTAACCAGGGTATTATAGGGTAGAGGCCAACCCAAGGTTTACGTCTAAATGATGGTTCGTGGATTATTAGGTGCAGTATGTATCCCCAGTCAGGAGTACTTGGAATCCAGCTTAAATCTAGATATGGGTGAAAAGCCACCATTAGCACAGACATTACGAAAATCGCTTTGGTTGGCAGAAATCTCAGTATTGAGAATATTATGAAGCAGGTTCCAATGCAGGCTAGTACTCCAAAGTAGAAGAAGCCTATTCTAAAAACAGGTGCTATAAGAATGAATTCTAGGATTATCAGTATGATTCCTCGTTTAATCATTCGAAGTGAAATTTCCTTTTGAGAGCACCCCTTCATTAATCTTCTTTCAGTTGAGAGAGCAAGAGCAGTTCCAGCTAGGAATATGAAGGTTGGTGCGCAATAGTGCGTTACGTACCTTGTAAAGAACTGCGCTAGCGACGAGTATTTTGGACGGTAGCCATTGAGCCCCTCACTTGCTGCCCTACCTGGATTCCAGTAAATTGCAGCATGATCAAGTGCCATTAAAATCATCACTAATCCTCTTGCAAAATCGATGAACTTTAGCCTGTTATTTACAATGTAATTCCTTATGGAAATCACGATAACATATATGTCAAGTAGTTACGTTCTTAAATTTAACTAACGCTTCAATTTAATATATCAGAATTCGGCTATTGATATGACATAGGAGGAAGAGATTTGAGCACCCAAGAGCTGAGTGAACTTAGAGGCTGGATTTTCAAAAAGAGGGAGCATGGGAAGCTAATATTCTTCGACTTGAGGAATGCATTAGGAATTACCCAGTGCGTCGTTAAGAAGGGAGTAGCATCTGATGAGGCCTGGAGTTTAGCTAAGAAGGCTACACAGGAGTCTAGCGTGATTTTAAAGGGCTTTTGGAGAGAAGAGCCAAGAGCACCTAGGGGAGTTGAATTTGTCGTTAAGGATTTAAGCATAGTTCACATGGCTGAGTCTCCATGGCCTCTAGGCAAGAAGGCCCATTCACCTGAAACGTTGATGGAGTATAGGCACTTAGCAGTTAGAGGAGCTCGTTATCAAGCTATATTTAAGGTTAGACATGAAATTTTACGCTCAAGTAGAGAGTACTTCATCGAGAATGGTTGGTATGAAGTTTCACCTCCAATAATTGTTGCAACTGCATGTGAAGGCGGTGCAACGCTCTTCAAAATGAAGTACTTTGACCAAGATGCATACTTGACGCAGAGCTCTCAATTATACTTGGAAATCATGATTTTCAGCTTAGAAA
>QMRA01000030.1:0-7284 GCA_003649155.1 Thermoproteota archaeon
ATTCGATGCGATACCAATAATAATTGCAGTAGTAATTGGAACAGCAGTTGCAACTTCATATCTCGGAACTCAGCCAGCATTCAACACTGCAGGACTGACATTTAAAGAACCTACAGAACTACTATTCTATGCACTCCTAGGCATCGCATTTGGCTTCATAGCAGTCTTTTGGGTTAAGCTATTCTACTTCATAGAAAGAGCATTCGGCAAAGCAAGAATCCCTGAAGAAATCAAGCCAGCTATAGGCGGCGTACTAACAGGCATCATAGGAATGCTACTTCCACAATATGGCATCCTAGGCGTAGGGTACAATGGAATAGAGGCTGCACTTGCTGGAGAAATACCAGCCCTAACACTACTAGCACTAGGCATCGTTAAAATGCTTGCAACAAGCTTCACCGTTGGTTCAGGAGGAAGCGGAGGAATATTCGCACCGACCCTATACATTGGCTGCATGATTGGAGGAAGCATGGGCTTACTATTCAAGCACCTCGCACCAACACTAGTAACACAGCCATTCACCTACTCATTAGCTGGAATGGCCGCATTATTCGCAGGTGCAGCACAGGCACCACTAACTGTAATGATCATGATCCCCGAAATGTCAAACAACTACAGCTTACTTCTCCCACTAATGGTTTCAAGCGCTTTAAGCTACTTCATCGCCTGGACATTCATGAAAGGATCCTCAATCTACACACTAAAGCTAGAGCAAAGAGGAGTCCACATAAAAGTTGGAAGGCCAGAAGTTCTCGACATGATAATGGTCAAGGAAGTCATGAGCAAACAAGTCATATCAGTAAAATCAGATATGCCAGTCTCACTATTAGAGCTTATGATATTCGAAACAGGACATACCGGATTTCCAGTAGTAGAGAGCGGTAAACTAGTAGGGATAGTCACAATTGACGACATAGGAAAAGTGAAGCCTGAAGATAGAAATAAAGTAAAAGTTGGAGAAATAGCGACAAGGAAACTGGTAGTAGCATATCCTGACGAAACGCTAAGCGCAGTACTAACCAAAATGTACGAAAACAATATAGGAAGACTACCAGTCGTAGACCCAAAAGACAAAACTAAACTAATAGGAATAATATCAAAAACAGACATATTAAGAGCCTACAGGAAGTTCAAGGAATTATAATATAAACCTTCTTTACTAATTACTAGGGAGTAGAATGTATTAAGTAAAATAATTATCTAGAGCGCTTAAAGCGTAAGCGCTTGAAAGATATTCTAGCAGTAAGTATTTTTTCAGTAGTGAAAAGCTTTGCAGCGACATATAAAACGACAATTGTTAGTGAAAGCATGTAGAGAATGCCAAGCACTATAGTCATGTAGTCCTCTAATATGGCTGCCTTGGCAGCCAATATAGGATGCGTATATGGAATGGCATATAGCAGTAGCTGTACAGGTGTTGGGAGGGATTTTATGTCTACGAACATCAGTATAAATGATGGAATGAATATTATTGTGTAAAGGTAGCCTACAACAGCTTGAGCACTTCTAACATCTTCAGTAAATGCGGCAACAGTAACAGAGAGTGCTAAGGCAGATACTATCGCAATAAAAACGGATACTCCCAGAAGTAGAAAGCCAATTGGCGTTAGGGTTAAGCCTACAGTTTCAGCGCTAGGTAGAGACTCATAATTTGGAAGGACTCTCATTGAGCTGATGTAGTGCGTGTAGCCTATCATGTAAACTGAAGAGCCGATCGCAGCAACTATAACTGAGCTAGTTAACTTACTAGCTAAAATTGTAAGCCTATTTACTGGAAGTGAGAGAAGCGTCTCCAAAGTTTTCTCTTCCTTTTCAATAGCAACTGAAGTTGCCGCTATTTGCATAGCGAAAACCAATATCATCATGACTGTTATCGGCATGGTCATCGACTGGGAAGTAATTATGCCAACAACTGCTTCGGGAGGCACATTTACAATTTCACCCTTAATCACAGACAGCTTTGCTGCCTCAATAGGAGACAACACTGCTTCTGGATCTCTATCAGGAAAAGCTTCTCTAATCGTTTTGTCCACTAGGTAATCATTGAAAAATTTAACTAAAGTAGCTGGTATTGAAGATGCACCAGCTTCAGCCATACTTAATGTATTAAAAATCGTGTACAATTCAACTTTAGCTTTAAAGCCATTAGTTACATTCTCAGTAAAACCTGAAGGGATAACCATTAATACTGAGAAGCCAGACTTCTGAGCTTCATCTAGAGCGTGATACAAGTCTACGTCACTCAAAATTTTCACGGTAGCATTTGGATGAGATTGAAGAGCTGAAATAAGCATCTCAGCCATACTTCCACCATCATAATCCAAAATTACAATTTTAGGCTTCATTGCAGCTTCTTTAACAGCAGTAAATGACAATCGCATGGCATACCCCATAACTCCAAACATGATGATTGGCATGACAATCATACCAATCAATATCTTCGGGTCTCTGAGAAGCTCCTTAATCTCCTTCTCAAGAAGAATTTTGAAAGCCCTACTCAAGGTTCGTCACCCTCGCAAATACCTCCTCTAAATTTGAGACATCAAACTTCTCTTTCAACTCACCTGGCTTTCCTTCTATAAGCAACTTACCATTATGAATTATTGAAACCCTGTCGCAGAGGAACTCAACTTCAAGCATATTATGGCTAGAGAGTAGAATTGTCACTCCATACTTTCTAGAGTATTCTTTAATTATCCTCCTTACGTGGTAGGCGTGAAGCACATCTAAGCCTGCAGTAGGCTCATCCAAAATTGCGAGCTTAGGCTTGATCATTAGAGATCTAGATATTAGAAGTCTACGCTTCATTCCTTTACTATAAGTTTTTATTTTGTCTTTAAGCCTAGAACCTAACCCAGATATTTCAGCAGCTTCACTAACCATCCCATCAATCTCATCCTTAGAGGAAGCGTAAAATGAAGCCATGAATTTTAAGTACTCTTCTCCAGACAAATTCTTATACGCTCCAGCTTCCTCAGGCAAGTAGCTTATCATCCCTCTAACTACGTCTGCTTCATCCACAACATCGTGGCCAAATACCTTTGCAGTTCCAGATGAAGGCTTAATTAAAGTAGCAATTATTCTGAGAGTAGTAGTTTTACCAGCTCCATTAGGTCCAATTAAACCGTAAATTTCACCTGGGTAGATGCGGAAGGAAAGCCCGTCTAAAGCTTTAATTTTACCGTAGTACTTTACCAGATTCAACGCTTCAACAGCGTACTCTGACATGCTTTGCATCTCCCCAATGCGAATTAAAATCGTGATTTAAAAATTATACTATCATTCTTCATCTTCAATTAAAGGCCTAAAAGTCCATTCACTTAACTGATTAAAAATTTGCTTAAGAATTTTTGACGATAAATCTCGAGGAATAACTTGAAATAGCTTTGCCAGATGCTTGCAAAACTGCTTAACAGTTGAGACTCGCGCAAAGTCCGCGCAGTTGTGCATTAGCAATTTATTCTCAACATCAATGATGGCAATATAATCTCTAATCTTAGCTTTCACCATGGATGGCGAAATCTCCTCAATACTGACTTCACTATCACTTATTTGCATAGCTCTCTTCAACCTCCGCTCATCGGTGAAAAGTTGCACAAGTTTACTTGGATCATCAGTTGCAAGAATCGAGTAAACTTTCAATCCACCTTTAACTACAGGCTTAGGCACTAAAGCTCTACCCGTCTTAAAGTGCTCTTCAATTTTCCGCTTAACCTCAGCTTGAATAGGAGTCAATATACCCAACATTTCAAGCACTATTAAGGCAGACTCACAGGCAAAGCCGTGAAAGTGGTTGTTGAAGTAACCATAAACTACATCGACCTTCTCTGAAACATCTCTAACTCTCGGTATCCACTCTCGCAGCTCTTCAGGCTTATATCGGTAATAATACCACGGTCTACTCCCTCTTCCATGCCACCGGATATATGCAAAACTTGAAGTAACCTCACATACTGGAGGAAGGAGGGGTTCATCAACAATAACATAGGCGACACCATACTTCCTCAACAAATTAAATGTTTCACTTTTAAGCCAAGAGGAGTGCCTAAATTCAACTGCAAATTCATAGTCGCTAGGAAGAATTTCTAATAAAGATTCAAGCAAATCAAGATCGCAGCTCATTGAAGGTGGAAGTTGAAATAGTAGTGGGCCAAGCTTATTCGCCTCTTTAAGGGGCTTCATTAAATTCAGGAATAAGTCTAAGTCTTTCTCAACTCCAAGCTTAAGATTCAGCTCCTTTGTGTGAGTGATCAACCTTGGAATTTTAGCTGCAAAAACAAAGTTTTTAGGGGAACGTCTAATCCACGACCGCACAATATTTGGAGAAGGAAAACTATAGAAAGTAGAGTCAATTTCAACAGTATTAAAAACTTTACAATAATACTCGAACTTCCTCCGCGGAGACTGGTAGAAAACACCCACCCAGTCAGAATAGTCCCAACCTGAAGTGCCAATTCTAATTTTCATTTGATCAACTGACATAGCTCACCACACTATGCCAATGATTTATTAAGAGAAACTCTACTTAAAGTTGAAGCTTCGGGGATGCTTAGAAGTGGGGCTAGCAGAGCTAATAGAAGACGTGGTTAAAGTGAAAAGCAACAGCAGAGTAAGAAAGCTAGTTGAAAAAAGAGTTGAAGAATTCATAAAAATGAAGGAGGCTGATGAAAACAAGTGGTTTGAAGAACTAGTCTTCTGCATATTGACGGCCAACTCCAGCGCAAAAATAGGATTGAAAGCAATCGAAAAATTAAAAAAGGAAAAAGCCTTACTTGAGGGTCCCATCGAAAAAGTGGAAGAAGTTCTAAGAAAAGTCGGCCATAGATATGCGAAGAAGAGAGCTGAATACATCATTTTAGCTAGAAAGCTCATTCCAGGATTAAAAAGACGGATAATATCGATAAAAGGCATAAACAACAAGAGAATGTGGCTAGTACAAAACGTCATGGGCATAGGAATGAAAGAGGCAAGCCACTTCCTAAGAAATGTAGGCTACTTCGACGTAGCCATAATCGACAGGCACATATTAAAAATACTCAGTGGATACGATATAATCGATAAAACTTTTAACAAAAGGACGCTAACAATTAAGAGATATTTAAAGATTGAAAACATATTAAAGAAGATAGCTAAATCGGTTGACTTAAAGCCAGGAATATTAGACTTGTACCTATGGTACATGAGCACTGGAAAAGTGTTAAAGTGAGAGCATATAAAATTTGAAGCTGAGAAAATGAAGATTCTCATTGGAGCTGGAGGCTGGAGTTACTTTAGATTACCAAGTGAGATGGGAGATCAGCTCTCATGGTATGCAAGGGCATTTGATGTTGTGGAAGTTAACAGCACATTCTATGAAATACCACAAATAGAGATTGTTGAAAGCTGGAGAAGAAGAGTTCCAAAAAACTTTGAATTTACAGTAAAATGTCACAGATCAGTAACCCATGAAGCTAAGCTCAACCCAACTAGAAAATCAAATAGGGTAATGGAGCAAATGGTAGAAGTCTGTAAAGCTCTGAAAAGTAAAGTTCTCTTAATACAAACACCGCCAAGCTTGAAACCCACAAAGAAGACTCTTGAAAACGCGTTAAAAATTGCAGAAATTGTAAATAATGAAAAAATTGGATTAGCTTGGGAGCCTAGAGGAGAGGAGTGGAAATCTAAGGTAGGAAGAGAGTTAATGAAAAGGTTCGTTGAGAAGTGCGAAGGAGCGCACTGCACAGACATGTCTAAAGATAAACCAGCAGCAGTAGGAAACTTCATCTACACTAGGCTCTTCGGCAAGGGCAAACACAACATATACCAATTTTCAAGCGATGAAATTACTGAAATATTTAAGAAAATAATAGGACTAGGAGAAAGAGCTGAGAGAGTATATGTCATAGCGCACACTAAGAAGATGTACATTGACGCAGCAAGAATGAAAAAATATGTTGAAAGTGGAGTAATACCTCCTGCAACAAGAAGTGTTGGAATTGAATCAGTGAGAGAAGTACTTTCTGAAGATGCCAAGTTTCCAATAACTAGAGATGAGCTAATTAAAATACAAGGATGGAAAGTAATAACTTGGGTTGACATGAAAGATGTCAAACTAGGTGAAATCTTAGAAAGGATCCCTAACAAAATCTATAGAAGCATAGATGAAGTCTGCAGCGAAATTAAGAGGACATGGTTACAGAATACTATTTGAACCACCTTAAAAGTTCTTGTTGAAAACATCGTGTTTTGATTTTTTCATATGCTACTAAAAGTCTCTCTAAAGCCTTTTCAACTCTTTGAGCATTAAATTGCCTTGACATCAAGTAAGTTTTTATCTCTCCTATTTTAGGCTCATTAACAGTTATCGAATATTGATTAGTTACGGGTGGATTTAAGAAGAAATTCCTTATTGCTTCAATGTCAAAGTCAACTTGGACATTTAATGCTTTAATCACTTTTTCTGCAGACCCATAAATTCTTATTAGCTTCAGTGCTTTTTTAGGACCTATACCTTTAATTCCTTCATTGTAGTCTGTTCCAATTAAAATTGCAATATCTATTAATTGCTGCCTACTTATCTTAAGCTCACTAAGAACTTCATCCAATATTATGATTTCAGGTTGAAGTTTCTTAAATATGCCTTTCTTTGGATAGAATTGCTTACTCTCAATAGCTAGATTTCTAATTAGTACTTTCGATCCAAATAGTATCGAATCGTAATCCTGTGAAGCAGATGCGTATACGTCACCCTTAACCGTCATATATGCTGCCTGAGCCTCGCCTTCTGAAGGAGCTTGAACCCAAGGGACACCCATCAAGCTTAAAAGGTATTTCGACTCATTTATGATCTCACTTGTAACGCGTGCAGTCATGACCGACTTCTTAAAAGCTTTTGCAATATCACCTTCACGTAAAGCTTCAATCCACTCCAATGTAAATTTCTCTCTTACTCTCCTACGCTCATAAACCTCCCTCATCTTAAATTTAGGAGGAGAGCCATCAAAAACATAAATGGGCAAAATTCCCTTCTCAAGAAAACCTATAGTCCTATAAAATAGCCCTACGAGATGCGAGGTCACCCTGCCCTCATGATCGGTTAGTGGAAAACCTGTAGGGAGCCTAATAATTGATAGAAACTGGTAAAGAGCATTTAAAGCGTCAATTGCAATAGTTCTGCCAGCTAATTGCCTAAGGCTTATTCTTCTCCTAGACAATAAAGAACCTATATTAACACTCAAGTCTACCACTAATAGATTCATACACCTTTAAATTTTCACTGCAAATGAAAGACAATATATGAATAAA
>QMRA01000031.1:0-7205 GCA_003649155.1 Thermoproteota archaeon
AATGTTCATTGAAGTTAAGCGTTTTGAGGAGCTTTTGAAGCGTGAAGGCTTCAAGATAAGCTATGAAACTGAATCCGACGCTATGAGCTTGCTGAAGTTCGATGTGTGCAGTGCGATCATTGGAGTGCCGTGCATTCCTAAGGAGAAGGTCGTGGAGCTCGCTCTTAGAGGCAAAGTTCTTCCACACAAGTCTACTAGGCACGTTATACCTTTTAGACCTCTATCAGTTAATGTGCCTATTTCACTTCTGATGAGCGATGACGTCGCTGAGGCGAATAGGAAGTTCATTGAATCATTAAGAGGTAGGAAGTTTAAGCTTCTTCCTCCACAAGTTTATATGGGGAGACGCTACGAGGAGCACTTGTACGTTTTTGAGGGTGCTTAGTATGATATCAATTGAAGTTCGAATGCTTGCAACACTAGGCGGGCTTTTAGGTAGAGATTCTCTTAAGCTAACTTTCCCCTCTGATGAAGTGACTGTCAGGGAAGTTTTAGCTAAAATCAGTGAGGTTGTTAGCGACAAAGTGAAGGAAAGGCTGTTTAAGCCTAATTCCACTGAGCTTCAGCCTGACATACTAGTATTGGTGAATGATGCTGAGGTAGGCGCCCTTAACGGGCTTGAAACTAAGCTTAAAAGTGGAGATACTTTAGTATTGTTGCCGACTGTTCATGGTGGGCTATAGCTGCTAAGCGAAGTTATTTAGGTGGTGGTGTAGCTGAGTTTCGACGAAAATATCAGGAAGATGCTTGAGCCTAGAGCAGTGGCGGTTATAGGTGCTTCAAGTCGGCCTGGAAAAATTGGATATGAAGTTCTCAAGAACATTATTGAGGGTGGGTTTGAAGGAGATATTTACCCCGTAAATCCTCGTGTTGGAGAAATTCTCGGCCTAAAAGTTTACTCGTCTGTTTTAGACCTTCCAACAACTCCTGAATTAGCAGTTATAACAACTCCTGCGGAGGTAACTTTGAAAGTTGTTGAGGAATGCGGCATTAAGGGCGTCAATGGTGTAGTAGTTATTTCAGCTGGATTTAGTGAAGTTGGAAATTACGAGCTGGAGAGAAAGCTGGTCTCTGTAGCTAAAAGTTATGGAGTTAGGCTTATTGGGCCTAATAGCGCTGGAGTAGTTAATACGAATTCAAAATTGTATGCATGCTTAGAATTTAGGGTGAGTCCCGGCCCGATATCCCTCATCTCTCAAAGTGGAGCTATTGGCGGGGTTCTCTTTGCATATGCTAGGCATAGTAAGATTGGATTTAGCAAGTTTGTCAGCTGCGGGAACTCTGCTGATGTTAATGAAGCTGAAGTTTTAGCATACTTAGCTGATGATGAAAATACTAAGGTTGTCGCGCTTTACTTGGAGAGCGTTAAGAGCGGAAGGTTGCTTTTGAAAGTGGCTAGGGAGGCTTCACTCAAAAAGCCTGTGGTTGCTCTGAAGGGTGGTAGAAGCGCCGCTGGCCTTAGAGCCGCCTCCTCCCACACCGGCTCTCTAGCCTCATCCTTCGCTATTTATGCTGGAGCTTTTAAGCAGGCTGGCATTATCCAGGTTAGCACTCTTGAAGATTTGTTCGGTTCTGCTAAGTCTCTTTCAACTCAGCCTCCAGCAAAGGGTGATAGGATTGCAATTTTAACTAATTCTGGCGGTCCAGGAGTTTTAGCGACTGATGCTTGTGAGAGTTTGGGTTTGAGGGTTCCTGAGCCGTCGCCTCGGCTGAAGTCTATGTTAAGGTCTTTTCTCCCACCTATCTGTAGCATTCGAAATCCAATAGACTTGACGGCTAACGCTGGATATGATTGGTACTTTAAGTCTCTTGAAGTTTTGTTAGGTTCAGACGAGTTTGATGGCGTAATTGTGATATGTGTTCCTCCAAGCTTTATGGATTCGAAAGTCGCTGCAAAAGCTATTGTAGACGCTCAAGGCGTTATCGTGATAAGCCTATTGTGGCTTGTTTTCTTTATGGAGATGTCGTTGAGGATGGGATTGATTTAGTTGAGGATAATGGCATACCGAATATTTCCTCTCCTCGTGGAGCGGCTGAAGCTATGAGGGCTTTAGTTTATTATGGTAGAATTAAGTTTAGGAGGTTATAATATGAGTAGGCTTCTTGGAGAGCCTGGAGTTCGCGTCTTATTGATGGGTAATGAAGCTATCGCTAGAGGTGCTATTGAAGCTGGGGCTCATGTAGTTACAGGATATCCTGGAACTCCATCCTCTGAGGTGATAATGTCGTTATCACGCGTAGCTAGAGATATTGGAATGAAAGTTGATTGGTTTGCTAATGAGAAGGTTGCATTTGAAGTGGCTCTTGCTGCTTCAAATGCTGGATTAAGATCGCTAGTAACTATGAAGGCTCCGGGAATCAACGTTGCAGCTGATGCACTAGTATCAGCAGCTTACTGTGGAGTTAATGGTGGGATGGTAATTTTAGTCGCAGATGACCCCGGCCCGCACACTACTCAGACTGAGCAGGATAGTCGCTTTTACGCTTTATTGGCGAACTTACCCATGGTTGAGCCTTCCAATCCTCAGGAAGCGAAGGACGGCATAGTTTGGTCTTTTGAAGTATCGGAGAAGCTTAAGCTTCCAGTAATATTCAGAACTACAACTAGAGTTAATCACACTACTGGAGATGTAGTTCTCGGCGAGGTGAGGCGAATTGAGCGTGAAGTCAGATTTCCTCGAGATTTACCTAGGTACGTTAGAGCTTCGATGAAGTGGAATTTGGAGAGGCATAAGTGGCTTAATGAGAGGATGAATCTGGCTGAAACATACGCTGAAGAGTGCCCATTAAATAGAGTTGAGGGCGAAGGGGAATTGGCCATTATTACTTCTGGAGTCTCATACACGTACGTTGTTGAGGCTGTTAGGAGCTTGAATGTTGGTGAAGTTAAAATTTACAAGTTGGGAATGTTGAATCCACTGCCTAAGAGTGTGCTTAATTCTGCAATGTCGGGCTGTGAGAAGATATTAGTTTTGGAGGAGTTGGAGCCTTTCATTGAAACTAGATTAAGAGCACTTGCAACCTTAATTGAAAATCCGCCAAAAATTGTCGGGAAGCTTGACGGTTTAATTCCTCGAGAAGGAGAGCTTAAGCCTGAAATTGTTAAGAGTGCGATATCCAGCTTAGTTGGCGCCGATTATGAGCCGCCGAAGTTGAAGAGCGAATTTGCAGTTCCATCTAGACCTCCACCAATGTGTCCAGGTTGTCCTCACAGGTCAACTTACTATGCACTGTTAAGGGCAATTAGCGAGTTGGGTTATCGTAGGGAGGATGTCCCTATTTTTGGGGATATTGGCTGTTATGCATTAAGCCTGCAGAAACCTCTTGAAGCTATTTGGACTGAGCACTGCATGGGTGCTAGCATATCTATGGCGTTAGGATTGAAGTACGCTGGATATGATAAGCCTGTGGTTGCAACAATCGGCGACTCAACTTTCTTCCACGCAGGGTTGCCTGCACTAGTTGACGCAGTCCACTTCAACGCTAATATAGTAGTTGTGATTCTCGACAACAGAACTACAGCGATGACCGGCCACCAACCTCATCCGGGAGTTGGCGTGAGAGCTGATGGTTCATTTGCAGTCGAAGTCGATTTGGCTGAACTTGTTAAGGGAGTTGGAGTAAAGAATGTTAAAGTTGTAGACCCATACGACCTTAAGCGCACAATTGAAGTTTTCAAGGAAGCTCTATCCAATGTTGACGGAGTCTTCGTGATCATAGCGAAGAGGGAGTGTGCACTTCTCGCTAAGAGGAGTGTCGGAAAGCTTCACGATGTAATGATCAACCGAGAGAAGTGCATTAAGTGTAAGAGCTGCATTACGAGTTTAGGTTGCCCTGCACTATTGTGGGATGATTCTGTAGGGCCTATTATTGAAGGTTCCTTGTGCATTGGTTGTGGAGCGTGTGCTTACGTATGTCCTGTTGGGGCTATTGAGGTGAAGTGAAATTGGTGGGAGAATTTAATATTGTTGTGACTGGAGTTGGAGGTCAAGGTGTCCTAACTTTGTCTAGGGTAATTGCAGTATGGGCTTTGAAGTCTGGATATAAGGTTAGAGTTGGAGAGACGCTTGGCATGGCTCAGAGAGGCGGGATTGTTCAGAGCTATGTCCGCCTTGGCTCTGATGTTGAGAGTCCTTTAATTGAAGTTGGTGGTGCTGACGTGCTTATCGCTTTAGATTACATTGAAGCTTTGAGGGCTCTCGGATTCCTCTCCGGCAAGTCTAAAGTGATAGTGAATTCTAGAACTATTACGCCAATTTCAGTCCTTCTTGGGGTTGAGCGCATGCCAAGCTTCATTGAAGCTTTAGGGGCTCTTAGAAGTAGTGCTGGGGAAGTTTACGTTTTTGATGCTAGCTCAATAGCAACTAAAGTCGGGCTCCCCGCGTCGATTAACATGGCTATGCTCGGCGCTTTCACTTCACTTTTCAGAGATTTGGTAGATCGCGAATTGATGTTGGATGCAATTAGAGAGGTTATTGCAGGAAGGTTTATGGAGCAGAATTTGAAGGCATTTGAGTTAGGCTTTAAAGCTATAGAAAGTTCTAAAAATGCTTTTGCCAATTAGCTTTATCGTTGGTGCCCGCCTTGGATAGGCTAAAGTTCATAGCTCCATCGTGGGATGAAATTCACCTTAAAGTCCTCAAGTTGGCTAAAGTAGTTAGAGAGAGCGGATATAAGCCTGAGATCATCGTCGGAATAGCTAGAGGTGGGTGGATAGTCGCTAGGCTACTGTCAGATTTACTCGACATTCCTGATATTGCAAGCATTAGGATAGAGTTCTACAAGGGCATTGCCGAGACTACTAGGAGCCCAGTTGTCACGCAGCCTGTATCCACTAGCGTTAGAGGTAAGTGCGTGCTCGTAGCTGACGACGTCTCAGATACTGGGAGTAGCTTAACTGCCGCTGTAAGGCATCTAATAGATGAAGGTGCAGCTGAGATTAGAGTTGCGACTATTCATGTTAAGCCTTGGACTACTTTCGTTCCAGACTACTACGTGGCGAAGACCGATGCTTGGATAATTTACCCATGGGAGCCCTACGAGACCATTAAGAGTTTAACTCAAAAGTGGATGGAGGAGGGGCTGAGCTTAGAGGAGATTAGGCAGAAGCTTATTGAAGTAGGTGTTAAGAAGGAGTTTGTAGAGGAGATCCTACCTTTAGTGGTGGAAGAAGGCAGTGATTTAGTTGTTGAACTGGAAAGCGAGTGAGCCAATCATAATTAGAGTTGAGGAGCTGGGAAAGTTCGTATGCGTAGCTGGAGTAGATCGGGTAGAGGTGTATGAAGTTCAAAGAATACTTGAAGCAGCTCAAAAGTGTAAGGAGAAGTTCAGGGTAGTCCTTCAGGTTGTCGATGCAGACTGCATAGCTTCTTGGAGACATGCTGTTTCCGCGGCTGTAAAGGCTTTGAGAGCTTTTGATGAATCGAGGAATGTGTGCGATAAAGTTGAGGTCGAAGTTATTCTCTACTTGTCAGGGAGGAGGCAGATTAGGGATGCTATTGAAGCTGTGGGGGTGAAGAGCTCTTCAACTAGGCTTGCAGTTATTTGTTTAGCTGAAGATGCTGAGTCTGCTTCTTCAGCTGTTAACTGCTTCAGAAGTGCTATTGGAGGGGTGATTGACAACTCTGTGCTGGAAATTAAAAGTGCTGAAAAAGCTGAAATTCTCAGGAGAGTTTACGATATTAATGATGATGAGTTGAGTGCGGTTATGCGAAATGACGTTGATTTTGGTGGTGCTATTGAGCGCATCGTAATTGAGCGTGGAGCAATTTTGGACTTGATCAAGTAGTGTAGGCAGTCATTGACGAAGCTTTCTAATGAAATTCTCCTTTATCTTGGCTATTGAAAGTATGTCTAGGGGACTTAAAACCGATACTCCCGTTACTTCTCCTAGAATTTCTATTTGGACGATCTTATCTGGATTTTTTAAGTCCACCTTTCTATCTACTACTGACGCTGCAGCTTCGATTACTTCTCTTGAGCTCAGTGTTGTAGCTCTCTTATTCACCGTAACTCTGAAGGTTTCATTTGGAGCTATTTTGCCTAATAGATCTTTTACAGCTTCCCTAATCTTTTCGAGGTCTGTTGGAACTACTATTTCTATTGGAGTTACTTTTAGTACGTACCTGAACTCCCAAGGCCTCTCTTCTGCTAGTTCTCTTAATCTTCTCACTGCCTCAAAGGGGTTTAGTGATGACTTAACGATTATTAGCCCTGGAATTCCCGTCCTATCATATAGTGCTTTTTCATCTCCAACTTCCCTTAAGAGGTACCATAGCTCTGACATGCAGTCGTCTTCTCTCCCTCTTTGTGTTGCGACGAGAAGGTTGAATTCTCTCACGGCTAATCACTTCCAAGCACATTTACAAGCTATCTTACTTCGCCACACTTAAATTTTAATGCGTGGAGTTTTGGTTGGAGTGGTGCTGCGTTGGAGTGCATAATTGAGACTGTTGACTTGCACAAGTACTATTTTATGAAGAGTTGGGTTGTTAAGGCTCTAAAAGGTGTGAATTTGAAGGTTTTTAGAGGAGAGTATCTCTCAATTATGGGTCCTAGCGGGAGTGGTAAGACCACTCTTTTCAACATGATTGGTGGGCTGGATAAGCCTACTAAAGGCGAGGTCTACGTTGAGGGTAGGAACCTCGCTGAAATGACCTATGAGGAGCTCGCTGCGTTTAGGTGCTTTAAAATTGGATACATATTTCAGACTTTCAATTTAATTCCGTCACTTACTGCATTGGACAACGTTATGCTTCCAATGCTTTTTGCAGGTGTTCCAAGGAGTGAGAGGGTTGAGAGGGCTAAGAAGCTTTTAGAGGAAGTTGGGTTAGGTGATAGACTTAATCACAAGCCTGATCAGCTGAGCGGCGGCCAACAGCAGAGGGTTGCTATTGCTAGGGCTTTAGCTAATAATCCTTCGATAATTTTAGCTGATGAGCCTACTGCTAATTTGGATTTGGAGTCTGGGCTTAGGATCGTGTCTCTCCTGAAGAGGATTAGTGTGGATAGGGGTGTAACCGTAATATGTGCTACTCATGACTTGAAAATGCTTGGTGTTAGTGATAGGAGTGCTTGGATTAGGGATGGGGTTATTGAGAGGATTGAGCTTAGGAGAAGTGTTGAGCTCACTCCTGATGAGCTTCAGCTTTAACTTCAATTTTTACTGATGCTTCTTCAATTGAACTATAGAATGCCTCTTCAAT
>QMRA01000032.1:0-7112 GCA_003649155.1 Thermoproteota archaeon
CGGTATGAGAGTACTTGAGAACATGGTTAATTGCATTGGACATTGCACTAGCTGTGGGCACTTATGCATTGAAAGGCAATGTAAGTACGGCAAGTATAGTTTTGCTGAAAATATCGTCGCAGTATATGAAATAGAACCACCTGAAAACTTACCGGAACTAATAGACAATCCATACAACCTATTGCCAAAGAAGCTCCCAAAAGCCGACCTCGTTTTAGCCACAGGCCTTCACAACGACCTATACATGGAACTACCAAATTTACTGAGGATAAGCGATATCAGTGCACTAATAATATTCCGCGAAGACCCGAAAAATGCGCCGCCAGGCATCGTGAAGTACATCGAAGAGGAATGCGAAGAATACGGCATAGAATTTGAAGCCCCAAAACCTTCATGCACATTAAGGCCAAAAAGCGAGTTAAAAGTGATAAGCAAGTTTATTCGAGAGTTCAGAATTGGAAAGCCACTAGTAGAGCTAGAATTAATTGAAAGAGCAAACATTAGAAAGATTACTGCAGTTAAGTTATATACTTCAGCTCCATGCGGAACAACATGGTATGTGGCAAGGCAAATGCTAGACTATACAATTAAGAGCTTCAGTGAAGATCATCTCAGAAAAATGTACGATTACATAGCACTCCACCACCATGCAGCTCCATGCATCGGCTCAATGGCATATGACCATGAACTAGGAGACACAATCCTCCACTGGGGCTCCTACATTGAAAGAGAAGCCTACTTAAGAGCACTAGGATTAGATAGAGAACTCAGAGACACTATTAAGGAGAGATTGATGAAGAAATTTCCAGCTACAAGGTGTTAGTCATGGAGGAAGATGAAGAAATTCTTGAAATTGTGAAATTGCCAGGAGTAGTCGTTGGAGAAGTAGGAAAGCCCACCTGGAAAAGTGAAATGAGAATTTGCCTAATAATTTCGAATAATTATGGAGAGAAAATTTTGGACAATTTAACAAATGCAAATGGGCACTGTAATGCCTGCGGCACTCAGTGTATAGGAGAACTATGCAAGTACGGAAAGTACAGTTATGCCAACAACATTCATGTCATAAGAATTCCAAGCGCACATGACCTTCCTGATGTGATTGAGGACCCTGAGAAAATTATTGGAAATAAGCTCCCGCAAGTAGATCTAGTTGTAGCTACAAGTCTTCACAACGACATATACTTGGCTCTTCCAGAAATTCTCCACAAATCCGGAATTAGAGGCCTGCTAATTCTTAGAAGTAGCCCACATGATGCACCACTAGGAGTTTCTAGAGAAATCGAAAATCTCTGCAAGAAGTTTGGAATAGAATTTGACAATCCCAAGCCACCATGCCTATTAAAACCTAGAAAAGACAAGCCCATCATATCCAGATTTATAAGGGAATTCCGAATTGGAATGCCACTAATAATGCTACATACAGATAGGAGCAGAGATACCATTAAAATTAAAAACGTTGAAATTAAAGTCTCAGCTCCCTGCGGAGCAACTTGGTATGTTGCTAGAATGATGATAGACTACGAAATCAACCCGAGAAGCGAAAAATCAATTAAAGAGATGTGCAAGCATGTGGCTGCACTACATCAATCCTACTGCATAGCATCGACAGCACATGACTACGAATTAGGAGACACAGTAATACATTGGGCAACATATATAGGCGTAGAATCATACTTGAGAGCACTAAATCTAAGAAATGAACTTGAAAAATATGTTAAAGAGAGATTGAGAAAGAAGATCACTTAAACGCTTCAATCACCTTTTCACTGAACAAGTCTATGGACTTCCTCACATTAGGCCCTATCGGAGAGCCGGCTACTATCTGATTCACTCCAATCTTCGCTAGTTCCTCAATCTTCTTAATGCACATTTCTGGAGTCCCAGTTATGGAAAACGCATCTATCATCTTCTGGTTAACCATGGAAAATGCGTCTTTCCACCTAGCTTCACCTAAAGCCTTCTTAATCTCATTTGCTTCACCAACATCGATTCCATGGCGCTTCAAGATGAACTCTGGACTTCCAGCAACAATGAAAGCGACAACTCTAGATGCTGCCTTTAACGCCTTATCTAAGTCTTCGTCGATTGAAAGCGATGTATAAGCTACAATTTCAATATCTTCAAGCGTCTTCCCAGCAGCTTTTGCTCCCTTTTTGAGGTGCTTCATAGCTTCTTCGATGTCCTTTGGATGAGAAGCATTAATAAGAACTCCATCACCATACTTTGCTGCTATTTTCAGCATCTGCGGCCCTTGAGCTCCAATGTATATTGGGATTTTACCTTTAACCTTGAAGTAAAATGTTGCACTTGGAACTTTAAACACTTTACCCTCAAATTTAACCTTACCCTTTTCAAATAATGACCTTGCAATTAGTACGCACTCCTTAACTGCAGCTACTGGAAGAACCATGTCCACGCCCAAGCTAGCCAGTGTTGTTTTATCTCCAGGACCCACTCCTAAAATCACCCTGTTAGGCGCGATTTCACTCAGAGAAGCCGCTGCTTGAGCAGTTATAACTGGGTTGACTAAGTATGGATTTGTAACTCCAATGCCCAAGTTTATCTTACTTGTGTGAAGAGCTATAGTCGCTAGAGTCACGTAGACATTCCTATTATTGTAGTGATCTGTTATCCAAATGTACTCAAAGCCCCTCTTCTCAGCTTGAATCGCGTAGAATGTCGTTTTCCAAAATGGCTGATATGGGACGAATTCGATTCCAAACCTCACCATCACTAACCACCTCCAATAGCTTTAGCTAGCTCGGCAAAGCCAAGCTCATTTAGCTTCTCGACAACTGCTTCGGGCTCTAGCATTTTTGCAATGTTAATCAGTAGCTCAAGGCCATCAGCGGACATTAACTTGTCCTCCTGCCACATTCTCAAAAACTCTCTAGCTAAGTTGCTTGGAAGCGTGTCTGCCTTTTTGGACTTCAAAATCAAGTCCAGCAACTTTACCATTATGCATTCTCGCTTTTCCACTGGTATAGATTCAACTGCATCTCTAATTGACATAGACTCAAACCCCCAGAAATGTAAATAAAAAGTACTTAAATAACTAACTAAAGCCGTTAAAAAGATAAGGGGAAATTTATTTACATCACCTTACTTTGATGTACGCGTAAGCTTCTATTAGGTTATCGAAGCAGTAGTGGACTTTCTGGTACTCTTTCCTGAATTCAATTACGTCTGCTTTAACTTTTTCTGGAGGCTCTTTATCTATGATGACTCGCTTTATGAACTCTGCAATTTCCTCCATCTCACTTTCCCTCATTCCTAGTCTTGTGACTTCAGATGTTCCAAGCCTTATTCCTCCGGGATTCTTGTAGTGTCTTCCCAATCTGATGTCCCATGGAAGTAGGTTGCGATTAACTATAATGTTGGCCTCTTCAAGCTTCTTCTCCACCATAGCTCCATCGCCAAATTCGCTTACATCTATTAGGAGTGTGTGAGATTCAGTGAAGCCCTTATGCTCACCAAGCACTTTGAACCCTTTCTCGTAGAGTGCTTGACCTAGAGCTTTCGCGTTACGGACAATCTGCCTAGCGTATTGTTTGCCGAATTCAAGCATTTCAGCTAAAGCTACTGCTACTCCAGCTACGTTATGGAGGTGGTGATTGCTTACCAAGCCTGGAAAAGTCGCTCTCTTGATTTTTTCAGCATACTTCTCCCAGGAGAGGATCATTCCATGCTGTGGGCCTGGGAGAGTTTTGTGAGTGCTTAGCGAGACGACATCTGCCCCTTCCCTTAGTGGATCTTGAAATACTCCGCCTGCAATTAACCCTGCCACATGAGCAGCGTCATAAGCTACCGTTGCGCCTAAGCTGTGGAAGTATTCGCCAAGCTCCTTTACTGGATGTGGAAACAGGAATACACTTGCACCGAAGAGTACGAGCTTTGGCTTGACGCCCTTCTTCTCCATTAAAGATTCAACGCGCTTAATGGTTTTATCCACGTCGATGTTTAGCTCCTTCTCATCGTAAGCTAAGTACTCTACATTTAACCCGCGCACTGCACCAGCAGTCCCACCGAGCTTCTTCTTACCCATAGAAATGTGTCCACCTCGAACAATTGGGAGAGCGTACATGTAGTCTCCAGGTTCAGTGAAAGCAGTATATACAACTAGATTTGCAACAACTCCAGATATTGGCCTCACATCGACAAACTCGGCCTTGAAAAGCTTTTTAGCAAGGTCGATTGCAAGCAGCTCAACTTCGTCAATGTACTTACATCCAGCGTAAACTCTCTCGCCAGGCCAGCCTTCAGCATACCTATTTCCAAAGTCAGTGATTATTGCTTCACGAACTGCCGGGCTTGGTATGTTCTCACTTGCAATTAGCGGTATTACTTGCTTAAACCACTCGTGATGCTTCACAAGCAATTCGAAAACCTTATCATAATACCTTCTAGCTTCGCTCAAGTTATCACCGAATTTAATTTAAATTTCAGGTATTAATAATCACTTACTATAATCCACATCAAACCCGCATAATCCAGGTGCGAGCCTAGTCTAAAATTGAAGATGCAGAGAGCAACATATAAGATGAGATATTTGGGAAATATGTACGCAGAGCTGAATTGAAATGAAAATCGCAATTACAGGTAAAGGCGGAGTCGGTAAGACTACGATTGCAGGTACAATGGCGAGGTTAATGGGTAGGAGTGGATATAGAGTTATTGCAGTCGACGCCGACCCTAACACAAACTTAGCATACACTTTAGGATTACCTGAAAGTGAAATATCTAGGATAAAGCCATTAGCAGTTAACAGGGAACTTCTGAGAGAGAGAATGGAAGTTTATCCAGGGTCGCTTGAGCAGGGCTTCTTCAAACTATATCCTAAAGTCGACGACATCATCGACCTATATGGTATCAAGTGTCCAGACAACGTAACACTTCTTGTGATGGGAACCGTTAGAGATGGAGGTACAGGTTGCTTATGCCCAGCTCATGCACTAATGAGAGCCTTACTAAGACACCTAATATTGAAGACTAACGAGGTAGTCATACTTGACATGGAAGCAGGCATAGAGCACTTAGCTAGGGGGACTGCAAGAGGAATAGACTTAATGATAGCAGTAGTTGAGCCAAACATGAAGGCTATAGATACAGCTAAGAGAATAAAGAAGCTTGCAATGGACATAGACGTCAAAAAAGTAGTCGTAGTTGCAAACAAAATAGCAAGTCAAGAAGATGAGGACTACGTTAAACAAGCATTAACTAGAGTAGGACTAAAGCTAATAGAGGTAATTCCATATGATGAAAATGTCAAGCTAGCTGACATGAAGAGAGCTTCACTAATAGAATTTGCCCCAAAATCACCTGCAGTAGAAGCTGTAGAGCGCTTAAAAGACAAAATCATTAAGAAAACAATCTAACCCTTCAACTTAACCCACAAACTCCTAATCATGTTTGATCCTTCAGCCTTCACTTCCTCCCAAAGCTCCTCCAAAACTTCGCTATACTCTCCCTTTTCAACGCACTTCTCGTACTCCTCCAAGAACTTCAAAACTAGAGATAGTAGCGGATTGTGAATTAGCTTGAGCTCTTCACGAGAAACATTAACCTCTTCTATAACAGCAGATGAAACTCTATGCTCACGGCCAATGATGTCCCTCAGAATAACTCCATTACCATCAACTTTAACGTAAATTACATCTGAAGCTACATCCTTAACCTCGCCAACTCCTCTAAGAAGAACTTTAAATTCGCACATACCCACCACTCTAAGTCAACTATTCTAGTTATTGCTTAAATTTTTTGCATTCACCAAAAATTTATATCTGATTTAATCAACCCGTATAGGAAATTCAGTTTACTTAGGGTTGGCGGAGTTATGACCAAGTTAAATCCGATGCAAATATTCAAGCTTCTACCTAGAACAAACTGTAAAGAATGCGGTTATACGTGTATGGCATTTGCAGTTAAGCTTTTACAAAGAGAGGTTAAGCTTGAAGACTGCAAGCCTCTCTTCGCAGATCCCAAATATAGGGAAAACTTGGAGAAACTCCAAGAGTTACTTAAACCTCTTTACGAGGCGGCTGAAACCCTAATTAAAATTGAAGAGGAAAAGTGCATTGGCTGTGGAAACTGCATTATCGCCTGCCCGGCGAACGTGAGTATCGACCCCAAAGTCGGTAAGGGGTTAAATCCAGTTAACAATGAAGTTGTATTTACAGTTGTAGATGGGAAAATTAAGGTCTTAAACATAGAAAAGTGCAGACGATACCCACCTCACAGAATGAACTGTAGAATCTGCGAGGAAGTATGCTTTAGTGAAGCTATAAAGGTGGTAGCATGAAGAAGGTTGAAAATGTAGTTTGCACCGGATGCGCATTGACATGCAATGACATAGTTGTAATTCTTGAAGGTAACTCGGTCATTGAGGTTTGGGGCTCCTGCAGTCATGGGACAAAGAGAATTAAAGAGCTAGAAAGGGAGAGGCTAAAGTGCAGTGAAGACGATATAGACACAGCCATCGAGAAAGCAGTAAGCATCCTAGCATCAGCCAAGAAGCCTCTAATATACGGATTTAGTAGTAGCCTTAACAGATCAATTGAAATTGGATTGAAAATTGCAGAGAAAGTTAATGGAGTATTTGACTCTCCTCCAAGCATATGCCACATCCATATCCCATTAGCGAAGGAAAATGAAATTAAAAACGTTAAGCTTGAAGAAGTTCTGGAGAAGTCAGACTTCATCATGTATTTCTTCGCCAACATAGCTGACACACACCTAAGGCATGCAAGCAGGTACACAATCTTCCCTCGAGGAGAAGTTATCAAGTCCGGCAGGGAAAGCAGAACAGTCTTGGCTATAGACTACTTTGAAAATGAAAACATGAAGATAGCACAGCACAGAATCATAGTTAAACCAGGCATGGAAATAGATTTTCTCAAGCGTCTCAGGGAATCCATATCTACAGGCAAGATTCCAAGCCTCGAAGAATTAGAAATAACACTAGAATCATGGGCCATCCTACTCGACGACATAAAGAAGTCGACATTCATATCTGCCTTCGCAGGACCACACATCTTAAGCAACATTATGTCTAGAGAAATATACAGAGAATTAATTTCACTCGTTAAAGCGATAAGTGCAACAGGCAGGGA
>QMRA01000033.1:0-7100 GCA_003649155.1 Thermoproteota archaeon
AACAGCTATTCTTCGAAGCCAAATGTCATCTCTCTGGTTTGGAAAGTCCTTTCGGCAATGTGCACCTCGGCTTTCTTCACGTAAAAGCGCTGAAAGCGCTACTGCTTCTGCTATAATAAGCATGTTGTTAAATTCTAGCGACTCCATAACTTCAATTCTATTCGAAGCTCTAATTTCTCTTGCTCCACCTTTAACTTCGTCTATGAATTTAATTAGCTCATTTAAATCAGCCTTATTTCGAATTACTCCACACTTACGCCACATTGCACTTTTCAGTTTAAACTTCAACTCTTTAGGATTAATACTTCCATTTTTAAGTGAGCTTATTTGAGCTTCATACTTCTTAATGACAGTAGGATCAGCGCTTTTTCCTTCACAATTCTTTGCCCACTCAGCTGCCGACTTCCCAGCTCTAGCTCCAAAAACTATTGCTTCAGTTAATGCGTTTCCGCCAAGTCTGTTAGCTCCATGAACTCCTCCTGTAACCTCTCCACAAGCGTAAAGTCCTGGAACTTTGGTTTCTCCATTAATACTAATATCGACTCCACCCATGGTAAAGTGCGCTAGCGGAGCTACTCTCACTCTACGCTTAGTTATTTTCAAGATTCTAATTAGAGATTTAGCCATTCTTGAAAGCACTTTCAAATTGTCTTCAATTTCTTCAGCTACTTCTATGATTAAGGCTTCATCAACACCTCTTCCCTCGCTAATTTCAATCCACATGGCTCTCGATAATAAGTCTCTGAATTGAACTGCAGCTATTGGAAGTGGAACATTAATCTTATACTTCTTGAGGATGTCTTCACCTTGAGAGTTGACTAGTCTTCCAAATACTACTGGGAAAAGCCATGTAGGCATATTTTCCTCAGCTAGGCCTAGTGGGAAAAACTGGGTGAACTCCATGTCTATCAAATTTGCACCTGCTTTTAGTGCCATTGCACACCCATCGCCAGTCACTCTTATTGGATTGTCATTTCTAAGGAAAAGTTGGCTATAACCTCCAGTAGCTAGTACAACTGCTTTAGCAGATATTGCTCGAACCTCACCAGAATTTATGTCATAAAATACCGCTCCATAAGCGCGGTCGTCAACTAACAGGTCAATTGCCATTACTCCTTCAATAAATTTAACACCTAGGCTAGATGCGTATTCAGCTAACGGTTTTACTAATCCAAGACCGCTGGCTGGGGGGTCACCGTGCACGTACACGCCTCCAGGACGCACATGAAGTTCAACGCCGAAATTCTTCAATTCTAATAGTCGTTCAGGAGCTTCGTTAACCATCAATCGCACCAATTCTTGGTCATTCAGGAATTTTCCTCCAATGATTGTCTCTTCGAAATGCCTCTCAGGGGTATAACCTTCAAATGCAGCTCTAAATCCACCGCCAGCATACATGCTTGAAGAAGCGTATCCAATTGGAGCTTTAGATGCAATTATGACGTTCACGCCCACTCTTGCTGCTTCAATTGCAGCTCTTAACCCAGCTGCACCACCACCAATAATCAAAACATCAGTAGATGTCAAATTAGACACCTAGCTAAATTTAGTTTCAAGGTTTAAAAGTGTTGAGAAAAACTTACGCAAATTTCGAGATTAATGAAGCAAAGTGCTTGTACTTTGTAGCTTCGGTGTTAGAGGCCTAATTGTTCAGCTATACTTTTCAATGCTTCTAGGCTTAATTCTAGGAAAGCCTTGAGATCTAATCCTATTTCTTCACATAGCATGATCCTCGAGCGGTCGACACCTCTCGCGAAGTCTTTCTGCTTAAACTTCTTACGTAAGCTTTTGACTTTAACTTCCTCGAGCTTCTTGTGAGGCATTACAAGGGCAGTAGCAACTATGAGGCCTGAAACATGATCTGCAGCTTTAAGTGCAAATGCTAGTTTAGATGTAGCTTCGAAGCCTAAAGCGTCATTGTGGCACTTGATTGCATCCAGAGCCTCGGGAGGGAGTATATTTTTCAATATTTCAACTGTCTTCAATCCGTGGACGTTTAAGTCTCCACCTGTGAGCTCATAGTCGAGGTCGTGAAGTAAGCCCGTTAACCCCCAAAGCTCTACATTCTCCCCTAAATGTTCAGCTAATTTCCTCATTATCGCCTCTACAGCAAGCATATGCTTGATCAACTTATCATTTTTCACGTACTTCTTAACTAGTTCAAGCGCTTCATCTCGACTAATCAACGGCAATCCCCCACACCTCACCATTATATAGTGCTTGACGTTAAAAGCATTAATAATACCACTTTAAGGCTTTACAAATCAGCTCACATTGGCTAATCATTGCTTAAGATTCTGTCAAATCCAGCTAAAACTACTATTGGACTGCTAAACAGCTGTCTTACATAGATGTAGTATGACAACACTACCGTTGTAAATGATAATGCTGGAATGTCAAATTTTCGTGATACTTTGTATTTTAATTCTATACTTACATCCTCATTAGGCTCTACTGAGAAGGGGCAACTTAAACTCCCATGTATTAATTCGATTCCAGAAGGAATCAACTGATCTATATCTTCAATGCAGATTTTTTCGGAACTCTTATTTAGAATGCTAATGGTCAACTCCATCGAGGCTTCCTCAACAGTTTTGTGCTTCTCACAAGTAATTATAGTAAATTCTTGGCTATTTTTACAAACTTGAACTGCAGTTATTCTTGGCATTGTTCCACCAGTTAATGGTTGGCCTGCTTGTCCTTGCAAGTAAACCCGAAGACTATCCTCGGTAATAGGATCAGTCCACTTCATAAGGTAGAGCATTTTACCCTTGAGGTTAACTCGACTTCTTGAAACACTATACTCTACAAGTGGATGATTTCTGACAAATTCATTTACGAACGTATTATCTGAAAATCTGTAAAGCCAAACATGTTTTTCTGAAGCCAACTTCTCTAGGAGAATTCCTACTATGAAACCGTACTTAGCATAAAGCTTGTGAGCGATAACGTTACTTACGTCAGCCATTAAAAATTGTATTGTAAAGCCATTAGATTCAGCTAAACTAATGCACTCTTCAACAAGTCTACTTCCCACACCTTGACCACGGTAATCAGGATGAACCATTAGGTTGACAATCTCCGAATAGGGCTTATATGCCATGTCCAGAGTAACCTTTCCAATAACTTTATCGCCTAATAATGCAACGAGCACTTTGGAATATTTCCTGCTCTTCATCCAGGTTTGAATTAATTTAGATGATAACTTACTTCCGAGGAGCTTATATAGCTCTGCCAAACCTGAAATATATTCAGGCTCGAATTCTTTAACCAACAATTTCTCCTTAATTGACACGGTAAACCTCCACTAACTTAGCCTAGTTATAATTGTAATGCCAATGGCTAATTTATAATTACACATCTCACACATGAGTGTCCTGCACTTTCGAGAATTTTAAATGACATTGAGTCAACTCACATTCCCATTAAATATTGAAGTTACATTGTAAATATCATTAATTTTAAAGAAGAGTTTGTTAAGTTCGCGGGGACTTTAGCAATTCTTCATATAAGTCTATTCTTCTATCATTAAAGACGTGGTTATACTCTGTGATCCACTTGTTTCTGGCATGAGAGACGTCTATCTCAACAACTCCTACTGATTCTTCCTCACTTCCAGCTTGAATAAGCACTTCCATTTTGGGGCTCGTCACCTGACTTAAGCCTATGAAATTTAGTTTTTCACCTCCTCGCTCGTCAGTACCAACCCTGTTGGCCGTAATAGTGAACACTCTATTTTCGATAGATCTTGCCAGCATCACTTTAGGAGCGTATGGTAAAACTAAATTTGCAGGGTGACAAATTATGTCTGCACCTTTAATTGCTAGAATTCTTGTAGCTTCCGGGAAACACCAATCAAAGCATATTATGACTCCAATTTTTGCAATTCCTAGGTCAAAAACTTTGAAGCCGGAGTCTCCTGGCGCAAAAATGAGCTTCTCCTTGTAAAATAAGTGTGATTTCCGATAAACTCCCATGAAACCCCTGGGACCCACAATAACCGCAGAGTTGTAAACTTTATTGTCAGCACGTTCAGCAATACCTGCAACAATGTACGTCTTAGTTTTCTCAGCAACTTCAATCAACTTCTGAGTAGTATATCCATCAGGTACAGGTTCAGCCAACTCTAGAGCTTCTTCAGAACTTAGAAATAAGTATCCAGTGTTGAAAAGCTCTGGTAGTACAAGGAGATCTGCATCCGCACTTTCAATAAAGCTAATTGCTTTTTCCACGTTTTCTTCAATCATGCCAAATTTTGGAGCTAGCTGAACATAGCCTACTTTCACTCACGCACCTCCATTAATTGAGAGCACTCTATTCATACTGGAATTACTAGGTCTTCTAGGCTCCTTGGGTAGTGGGTAACTACTTCAACTCCATCCTCAGTTATTATGACTGTATCTGAGTGCCTAAATCCTGCGAATCCGGGGATGTAAATTCCCGGCTCACAGCTTAAGACCATGCCTGGCTTTAAAATGGTTTCATCGCCATCTTCAACCCAAGGTGGCTCATGACCTTCCAGCCCAATTCCATGCCCAACTCTGTGTAAAATATACTCTGAAGGAACTCCCTCTTCCTTAAACACTTTAAATGCCGCCTTATTTACCTCACAAGCCTTTATTCCTGGCCTGAAGGCATCTAAAGCCGCCTTCTGAGCTTTAACCATGATGTTGAAGTACTTCTCCTGCTTTTCAGTCGGCTTTCCAACTATCATAGTTCTCTCTAGCTCAGCACTATACCCTCCAACTTTAGCTCCAGCTCCAGTAACGAGTACATCGCCTTCCTTAACTATCATACTTCCAGCTAGCATGTGCGGATAAGCTGAGTACTCGCCAATTTGACCTCTGAAAACTGCTCTAGCAGGCATGGGGGTGCCGGGGTCATATTCTGGGCCGAGTGCTTTAATCATTGCTACTGAAGCTTCATAGCTCGCACGCATAGCAATTTCAGTTTCAATGAGGCCAGGAGCAGTGTAGTCCTGCAACAACCTGTGTGCCAAGTTAGCCCACTTTGCACTTTCCCTAATCAAGTTGAGCTCCTCCTCACACTTAATTAGCCGCATGTCGTCAATTATGTCAGGCGCAAGTACAACCTTCATTTTTGGAAGCAGCTCTGTTAGCTTAGGCCCCTTATATCCCATAATGCCTGGATATCCTGGAGCATCAGCTGCAATGCTCTTGTCGTGAAGCTTCATTTCCTCCAAGGCTTTAGCCAAAACTTTCATTGGATGCTCAATGCCAGGATATTCGAAGTAAACGATCCTCTTTTTAATGTGAGGAACTCTAAACTTGGAGTGTTCCTCCTCTAGCTTTGGAATGAATAGTGCAGGCTCTTCAGCCACTGGTAGTATAAACGCTATTGGCCTTTCAGTAGGTATAACCGTGTATCCAGTTAAGTAGAATATCCTAACGGGACTAAATAGAATTAGTGCAGATAAATTTCTTGACTCAAGAGTTTTCCTTACCGTCTCCATTCTCTTCATGTAGGTTGAAGTGCTAATTGAAAATCTACCCATACTCAACACCAGTGAAAATATGGAGGTCAAGACTTAAAGCCTTATTTGATTTAGAGAAGCGTTGACCTTAAAAGGTCTGCAGCCTCAACCATAATTTTCATCTTGGCAACTGCAACTTTCTGAGCTTCGTCTTCATCTCTGAATATTTGCCTAAGACCTCTAAATCCGCAGTCTGGAGCTAAAAATAGGCGTTCATAGCCGAATTTCTCGCCAGCACTCTTAATGAAATCTAATACTTCACCCACGCTTTCAATCTTAATTTCACTATCATCAGCGGCTGTTTGAACGCATCCTAGACCGAGCATTTTGTCATACGCTTCAAGTGCAGTCTTAGAGTATGCAGTCAAGTTTTTAGGGAAGCCTTTAAACTCATGATGCAATATCCTAGCAGAAGTCTGGAGTAGTATTTGCGTTAAACCTCTAACATCTCCGCAGACGTGAACGCCTGTGAGCTTACCTTTACTTTCAGCTACTTTAAGGGGCCGGCTAATGGCCTTAATTAGGAGGTCCTCACTTAAACCTAGCCATGAAGCATACGATAGCGATGGCTCATCTACAAACACTACTTTTACTTCAGTGAATGACGAAAGCTGTTTTACAATTCCAGTAATTGCCTCGATAAACTCCTCTACTATACTTGGATAACTTAAGGCAACTCTCTTTTCAGTTACTTTAGTCACTGAAGCTAGAGTTAATGCACCTGTCACTTGAACCTTCAATCCAGAAGACTTTCCAATGTTAGACATAATTTTAATTGCATCCTCTATTTGCTCAATCAAGCTACGTGCAATTGGAGTTTTAAGTGATGAAGTTATCCAAGGTACATCACCAATAATTTCTATTCCACAATTCTGCGCAGCAAACTCTCTAAGGTAAATTAGGCAGAAATCATCTAGTTGCGGTAATGCAGGGTAGTCTACGCCAGCTTCAATTTGATCAATTAGCGCTCTCCTAAAATTAGTTTTTGAAGGTTCAAGAGGAAAGCTTCCGATAGTCGTTGTAGGCAGCACGGATAAATTGAGTTAAGGTCGAGTTAAATAATTTACTCACTTCCAACTGCAATATTAGGATGATGAAGCCATTTCCTTTAACTCTTCAATACTATCCCTATAGCCGCTAACCATCAGCAGGTCTTCAGCGTCGACGATAAATGTGCTAGGAGGATTTCTAACCCAGCGCCCACCAAGTTTTTTGACAGCTAAAACTTTGATTCCCATTTCATCTAAGGCAAGTTCTCCAAGTGTTTTACCGTCAAGCTCACTTCCCTCTTCAACTTTGATTATAGCTACACTCTCTTCAACCTCATGAAAGACTACGTGAAGTATTGGATGCGGCGTGATGCCTCTCGCAACTACGTCTGCGATAGATGCTGCTGCATCAGAAATAGCCTCAGCTGATAAGCCAAGTCTTATGAGGCCGAGAATCCCCTTCTCTTGACCTTCACGCTCTTTAAGCCTTAAAACTTCAAGTTCAAATTCCGTGTGAAGCTCGTCGACCTCCTCCTCCAAGCGCAGAACTTCTTCAGCAAAAACACGATCATTATAGAGGAGAGACGAGTAGGCGAGGTCGATCATCGTTCTAGAAG
>QMRA01000034.1:0-6871 GCA_003649155.1 Thermoproteota archaeon
CATCATACTTAGCCTCAAAGAACCTAACGAGCTCGAACCCCTTCTTTCTCCCCAAACCCTCCACTAAAGATAGCTCAATTGGCGATGCATTTACAATCCGCTTAATCGAGCCAAACCTCCTCAGAAGCCTATCCGCCAACTTAGGTCCAATACCCGGAAAGCTCTGAACAACAAACAATTGCCTTTCCCTTAAAGTTTCAAGCTTAGGCTTCTCTCTAATAACAATCCTCTTTTTAACTTCAACCTGCTCATGCTTAACAAGAGCATAGAGAAGCTCAGCAGTTTCACGCTCACTCGAAGAAAAGAAAGTAGCAACACTATAAGCCATCCAAAGAAAAGCCAAAGCACCATAAAACGACCTCAGCCCAGCTCTAAGAGTTGAAATCGCAATACGCACATCCCCCTCAATAATCAATGTGGGCCTAGAGTAAGACTCAGCAAGCCTACGAGCTTGGTCGAAAATTCGGCCACTACTAACACTATTTACGAAGTCTCTGGCAGTCTTCCTCTCAACAGCACAGTCACTAGAAAGTATGTAATCGCCAACAGTCAGCCGCTTAAATAGCACTCTAACACCAAGAGCCCTAAGGTGACTAGGAACCCTACTCCCCCTCTCCCTCTCATCAACAATAATCCTCAATGCAAACACCGAAGCTTTTTAGTGCAAAGATACTAATAGGCTTTGGCGGTGTCAGACTTGACCTCAAATGGTAAGAACGTCAAGTTCTGGCAGGGAAATATTGCGTGCGCAGAGGGGGCAATTGCAGCGGGATGCAGGTTCTTCGCAGGATACCCAATAACCCCCTCATCAGAAATAGCTGAGAGAATGTCTCTAAGATTGCCGCAAGTCGGAGGAATATTCATTCAAATGGAAGATGAAATTGCATCGATAAACGCCCTCATAGGAGCAAGCTGGGCTGGAGCAAAAGCCATGACAGCTACAAGCGGGCCGGGATTCAGCCTTATGCAAGAAGGAATAGGATACGCATTCATGACGGAAACCCCATGCGTAATAGTGGTTGTCCAGAGAGTAGGCCCCGCAACAGGGCAGGCGAGCAAATCTGCTCAAGGAAACTTCATGCAAGTCAGGTGGGGAACTCACGGCGACTACGCAGCAATAGTATTAGCGCCCAATTCAGCTCAAGAAATGTTCGACTTAACTATCAGAGCATTTAACCTAGCAGAAGAGTACCGAACCCCAGTAGTAGTACTAGCAGACGAGCTCTCCGCCCACATCGTCGAGCCTGTAGAAATACCGGAGAAAATCAACGTAGTAAATAGGAGAAAGCCTAAAGACCTATCCGAACCATTCTTCGGCTCAAAAGACCCGAGAGGAGTACCTCCAATGCCAGAAGTAGGAGAGGGATTCAACGTGCTAGTGACCGGGTCAACACACAACGAGTGGGGCTACAGGTACACTTCAGACCCAGAAGTCCACAGAAAGCTCGTAACAAGGCTATATTGGAAGATTGAAGGCAACGCCCACAAAATAGCTGACTATGAAGCAACAGACATAGACGGAGCGAAAATAGGGATAGTCTCATTCGGCTGCACATCAAGATCAGCTTACGAAGCAGTTGAAAGAGCCAAGAAAGATGGGTTGAAAATAGCGCACGTAAGGCTGAAGACGCTTTGGCCCTTCCCCGACTGGATAATCGAGGAATTAGCTGAACAAGTAGACGCAATAATAGTACCGGAATTAAGCCTAGGTCAATTCGTGAGAGAAGTTGAGAGAGCAGTCCACGGAAAGTGCAAAGTAATCTCCATAACCAAGATTGGTGGTGGAGAGATGATAACCCCAAATGAAATTTTAGCAGTTGCAAGGAGGTTATAGCATGGAGCACTTCGCAATCAAATATTTAAGGAAGGAGTGCCTTCCAACCCCATTCTGCCCTGGATGCGGCATAGGCATAATAATGAACTGCTTCTTCAAAGCAGTTGAAGAACTAGGCTACGAAGACCTAAGGCACTTCGTATTCTGCAGCGGTATAGGCTGCTCAGCGTGGATCCCTTCACCTCACTTCAAGGCAGACAGCATCCACTCACTACACGGCAGAAGCATACCAGTAGCAATAGGAGTAAAGCTAGTTAAGCCCCACTTGAAAGTCGTAGTATTTGGAGGAGATGGAGACCTAGCAGGAATAGGGCTAAACCACCTCATACACGCAGCTAGAAGAAACATCGAAATAACAGTGATAATGGTGAACAACATGATCTACGGCATGACTGGAGGGCAAGTAGCTCCAACCACACCTAGAGGAGTAAAGACGACCACAACACCCTATGGAAGCATTGAAACGCCAATAGACGCAGCTAGAATAGTTAAAGAGGCTGGAGCAGTCTACGTAGCAAGGTGGACCACATACCACGTAATTCCGCTTAAAAACTCGATTAAGAAAGCTTTAAACAAAAACGGATTCTCATTCATCGAAGTAGTCAGCCAGTGCCCAACAGCCTACGGAAGAAGAGCAGGCTTCAAAAGCCCAGTTGAAATGCTAAAGTGGTTTAGAGACAACTCCATCCACACAGAAAAGGCGAAGAATATGAGTGAAGAAGAGCTTGAAGGCAAGATAGTCATCGGAGAGTTTGTAGATAGAGAAGCTAAAGGCCTGTCCGAGAAAATGCACGAGCTAATAAGGAAAATACAGGAGGTAAAAGCTTGAGAGTTGAAATAAGAATATGCGGGCTAGGCGGGCAAGGAGTAATACTAGCTGGAGAAATACTGGGCCTAGCAGCAGTACTAGACGGAAAATACGCAACCCAAACAAGAAGCTACGGCTCAGAGGCTAGAGGAAGTGCATGTAAAAGCGACGTGATAATCTCAGACGAAGTCGTGCGTTACCCATTAATAGAGAAGTGCGACATCATGATAGCCATGAGCCAACCATCACTGAACATCTACGCCAAGTCACTTAAAGAAAATGGAACACTAATCATAGACAGCGACTTAGTCAAAAACATACCAGAAGAGCTCTCCAACGCAAAAGTTTACGGAATCAAAGCAACAAGAATAGCCGAAGAAAAGTATGCGAGGATAGTCGCAAACCTAATAATGCTGGGATTCGCAGCGCAACTAACAGGCATAGTTACGGTTGAGTCGCTTGAGAAAGCCGTAAAAGAAAGAGTCAAGAGGATGGTCGACTTAAACATCGCAGCCCTAAGAGAAGGTGCAAAGCTAGCCCAAACTCACAAGCGAAGAAATTAACTCCTCAACGCCTAGAAAGTACTTAGCGTAAACTGCAACGATAAACATTAAAACAATCAGAGCCAGAAATGCGTAATCTCTTTGTTTAAACTTTAACTCCCTCAAACTCGTCCTTTTAGGAGAAGCTCCAAAAGCCCTTGACTCCATAGCCTCAGCAACCTTAATCGATTTCCTAATAGCCCCAACTATCAAAGGCACCAGGATTGGAATGTAATTTCTCAACCTCCTTATGAAGTTGCCCTTATCTAGCTCAAGCCCCCTAGACCTCTGAGCATCCATTATCAACTGAGCCTCCCTAGCCAGAGTAGGCACGAAGCGCAGAGCCATAGTGAAGGTCAATGCAAATTCGTATGGAACCTTAAGCTTGACCAGAGCTTCAGCAAAATCTTCAGGATAAGTTGTTAGGAAGAATATTGAGAAGCATGAAATCATGAGAAGGAGCCTAATGCTCATGGCAAGAGCTCTCTCAAAGCCCAAAGTAATGAAATTAACAGCAAAGACTATTCCAACTAATATCAACGAGCCCTGAACGCTCTTAGCAAATTTCCTAAAAGCCTTAGCCACGTAAAACAGCGGCAAAGTCGATATCAAAATGATAAGGAGAGTTATCGAGTGAGTGAAGATCATGGCTAAGGCGAAGACTATAATCGAGTAAGCCAACTTAACCCGAGGATCTAATTTATGTATTAACGTCTCTCCACGTTTAAACTCGAAGCCCTCGAGGATCTTCATCTGCCTCTAACCCCCAAAACCCTCAATATAGCATCTCTAGCCTCTGAAACCCACATCAAGTCTCTAGGAACACTGAAGTCCGACAGCTCCCAAGCTACTTGAGTTATCTGAGGAGGAGTCAGCCTAGCCTTCTTAAGCAATTCAGGGCTAGTCAGAATCCTTCGCGTATTCCCATCAGCAATAACTCTACCCTCCGACATCAGCACTACTCTCGGAAAGTTTTCAGCCACAAACTCCACGTCGTGAGTAACTACGATGATCGTCTTAAGCTGAGACCTCAAAAGCTTAATTAGCTGAGCAAGCCTCTCCTTCTGAGCATAGTCCTGCCCAACAGTAGGCTCATCGAACACGATAACGTCCGGGTCATAGCTCAAAATCGATGCAATCGCCACCCTCTTGCGCTCACCACCACTAAGCGCGAAGGGAGACTGATCCCTAAGCTCCCACAAATCCAACAGTTTGAGAGCCCACTTAACTCTCCTCTCAATAACTTCCTTCGGAAAGCCGAAATTCTTCAATGCAAACGCAACTTCATCCTCAACCGTCTCAGCAAAAAGCTGGTGGTCAGGATTTTGAAAAACTAATCCAACTCTTCTAGAAAGCTCAGCTACAGATGCATTTCTAGTGTCAACCCCAAAAACCTTCACATAACCCTTATCTGGCTTAAGAAGGCCATTAAAGTGCTTAATCAAGGTGGTCTTCCCAGCACCATTCTCACCCATAATAGCCACAACTTCTCCAGGCTGAATTTTAAGAGAAACACCGCGGAGAGCAACCACTTCATCATAGCTATACCAGACGTCATGAACTTCGATCACTTCGCATAACCTCCAAAATGGCTTTACGGACTTCACTAGGAGAGAGTGGAATGAATTTAAAGTCAACACCGTACTTCCTCAACTCATTGTAAAGCTTAACAACTTTCGGGACTCCTATACCAATAGCCTCCACAACCTGTTTGGATAGAACCTCTCTCGGCGCTCCGTCAAGAATAACCTCACCCTTATCCATCACTATGACTCTATCTGCAGAAGGAGCAACAGCTTCAAGCCTATGCTCAACAAGCACTATCGTTACACCCAACCTATTTTTAAGATCTGAGAGCAAGCTAAGCACGTGAAGAGCACTCTCAGGGTCCAAGTTCGCAGTAGGCTCATCCAAAACTAAAATTTTAGGCTTCATAGATAGGCAAGCAGCAATAGCTACCTTCTGCTGCTCCCCACCCGAGAGCTCATGGGGAGACCGATCTCTCAAGTGAGCAATGCCAACCAAGTTTAAAGCTTCTTCAACTCTAGCGCGAACCTCCCCTCTCGGCAAACCTAAATTTTCAGGTCCAAAAGCTACTTCCCTCTCGACAGTGAGTAGAAATAGTTGAGACTCAGGATCTTGAAAAACCATACCAACTATCTGTGCTAACTTACTTGTCGGAGTGCTCTTAACAGACATGCCGCTGACGTAAACCTCGCCTTCAAGCTCTCCACCATAAAAATGAGGTATCAAGCCATTCAAGCACCTACACAAAGTAGTTTTTCCACATCCACTCGGCCCAGTTATAACTACGTACTCTCCAGGCTCAATAACTAAGTCTACATTCCTGATCGCAGGCTTATTCGACCCAGGATACGTATAGGTGACTCTTCTCAACTCAATGATAGGCACTTCAAGTCCTCCCAGCCAATCTCAAAGCTGCAAAACCAATTCAACTCAGCTTTTCAATCAGTAGTTTAACGCAAATCTCAAGCGCCTCCTCAGGGTTACCTACGCCATTAGCTCCAGCTGCAGTAGCATGCCCACCGCCAGCGCCTCCAATCATTTTCCCGATAATCTCCATCAAGTCCTTTCCAAGATGTATGCCCGTCTCACTATAAAAGTTGCCTCTAGCCCTAGCACTAATCCTCAAAGAACTATCATCTCCTCCAGCTACAAAAGCAACGTCAGCCCCCAAGTCTATTAGAGCTCTAGCAGCAGAAGCTTCAAATGAACCCACATGAGAAGTAGCGATGACCCAATCGCCTACCCTGTAGATTTTAACTCTTTGTGCAGCCTTCAACCTAGCTATCCTCTCCGAGATGTCCATTGGAACGTGAAGAACGCTGAGAGCTTTAGAGTAATCTGCACCAGCATCAATAAGGTGAGCAGCAGCCCTGAGTGTGCTTGACCTCGCATTAATAAACCTCCTAGAGTCGTAGAGCATTCCCACAAGCAAAGCCAAAGCTGAAAACTCTTCAAGCCTCATCGACAAGTCGCAGTAAATCGAGTAGACTATCTCAGCCGTTGAAGACGCACTATCATCAACTATAAGCAGTGAAGCTCTAGCAGAAACTTCTGGGTGAGGAGCATGGTGGTCAACTACGACTAAAGGCGCAGAAGAGCCTTGAACTTTAGATGCCAAATCGCCTAACTGCGCAAAGGAGCAGGTGTCTACCATTATGAGGAAGTCAGCCGACTCAAAATCATCATAAACTTCAAAGTCTGGCAGTGATTCGATCAGCCTCTTCGAAAGTGAGCTGACACTTTCAGGAGCCACTACGCTTAGACCAGCATCCGGTAGCAGCCTTGAGAGCAATTTTGAAAGAGCATATGCACTCCCAATAGAGTCAGGATCTGCATTGTGGTGGCAAAGTAAAACGCATTCTTTAGGCTTAACTTCCACAATGAAATCTCTAAGCTTCCTCCCCAGCATTGCAGGATAACTCCCTCAACCTCTCCTCAATAGCTTTGAATGCCTCGTCAACAGCCTCCTCAACAATACTGTCAACGTCCACCTTGTAGAATGGCGATAACGTGACGTCAACATCGACGGTGAAAATCAGCGATTCCTCAACGACCGCTTCAACAGTTATGTTTAAGTCTAAAATCGCCCTCTTAGGAATCCTCGAGAGAATGACCTTTCTAGCAGCAAGCTCACCTACCTGGCAAACACCTGCTATCTGG
>QMRA01000035.1:0-6783 GCA_003649155.1 Thermoproteota archaeon
GGCAAGCATATTTTTGGGAGAAGCTGATATCACTGGTCTTCATCTTTATGACCCTGAGGAGAAGTGCTATAATACTACTTACATCGATCGATTTATGCTGAAAGGGGAAGTTGTACTGATAAGTGGTTATATGAGGGAGCTGGTTTTTGCATTAAGACCTGGATTAGATGTTAATAATTTAGATGAAATTTTTGAAGGATTAGCCAGTGGGCGGCTTACGATTGCTAATCGCAATAAAGGCGCTGGAACTAGAATTTTTCTCGAATACCTTTTGAAGGAGCGAGGAATTGAGCAGAGAAATGTTAAGGGTTTCGAGACCCAATTTAGAACTCACTTCGATATCGTTAGAAATGTAGCTACTGCGAAGGCAGATGTGACATTGACGCTCAAATATGCTGCGCAACTTTACAATTTAAAGACTCTGCATGTGGCATGGGAGCAATTTGATTTTGTCATACCAGTTAAAAAGCTAAATAAGCCAGCTGTTGAAGTTTTTCTCAACATACTTAAGGAGTCGGCAAATTTTGTACGTAAATATCCAGGATACATGCCCTCAAAAGGCATTGGCGAAATCAAGTATCGATAGTATGAACAGTAATTAATGACGCCTATTTTTAACTTGATTTTTACAGTAATTTTTTAGTTCTATCAGTATAGGCATATTTGACATCATTTCACTTGTAATTTTGCTCCAGATTATTCCGCCTGGCTTAGGTTTTCTAGGAGTAATTTCAATTACTCTTCTAGGAGTCACTATATAGTCTACTGGTACGTCGTGATCTTCGTGAGGTACTTCATCTATTAATTGAACTTCATGTATGGTGGTTAAAACTGGAGTATCATCGTTTATTGCTCTTACTTCACGTAGAATTGCATATTCTAGCTCGCTATATCCTCCGCCTTTTCCAATTCTATAGCCTTCTCGAGAAACTGCGACTGAGCCTACAATTACTACGTCTATCTTTGGGATTTGACTTAATTTAACTGGCTCTCCATATATGAATGCTCCTCTTATAGTTGAAGCTTTCCTAATTTCGCTTTTAGGTATTTTAGAAGGGTCTAGAAGTAAGAATCCTCCTTTAAGCTTAGGAGTTGGCATTAGAAGTTTTTTGCCCATTTTCAAGATAAGTTCTCTTACTGGCCGCTGAGGAGAATCAGGGTTCACTTTGAATGTCTTCGCTTCAATGATAAATTTGAGCTTAAATAGGTTTCTAGCAGCTACATCTGCTCCAATAAAATTTGGAATTCTACCGTAAACTGGTCTTGGAAATGCTGCTATCCCTTTCCTTTCCATAGTTTCCCAGATTTTTCTCCTAATGACATCCTTAGCTTCTTTAATGTTATTCATGGCTCAATGTAAATTAGCTATACTAGACTTAAATACTTCACATATATTGCATCGGAATATTGAGGCTTAAATATCAAGTTAAATACTCCTTTTAATACTTTATCAACTGCACCGTAGATTTCGTAGGCGAGGTGGCGTAAATGAGTTTCAAGATGAGTTCAGCTCGTTCAATAAGTATTATAGCTTTAATGTCTGCACTAGTCTGTGTTGCTACACTAGTTTTTCAAGTTTATATTCCCGAAACTCATGGTTACTTCAATGTTGGTGAAGTAGCAGTTTACACTTCAGCTCTCATTTTTGGGCCAATTGTAGGTGGCTTAGCAGGTGGAATTGGATCTGCACTAGCGGACATATTGTCTGGCTATGGTTATTATGCTCCTGGAACTTTTGTCATTAAGGGCTTGGAGGGTTTCATCGTCGGTTTCCTCAGCATAGCTTTTAAGCGCTTTCATTCGAGAAGTTGGTGGAGGGTCCTCAGTTTTTCAGCTATTATAGCTGCTTCAGCTGCAATATACTTTGTAGGCTCAACCTTCTATGGTGGCGTGATGGAGCTGTCAATAGGATTACCGCCATACATTGAGTACACAACGGTATCGGTCGATATTCCAAGTACTGTTTGGGTCATACCTTCAATACTCATGGTGATCTTCCTAGTATACCTCGAATTAAAAGTTGAAAAAACCTCTGCATATTGCATTATATCAACGCTGATCGGCGGAATGGAAATGGTTTTAGGATATTTTCTATATGAATTCTACATAATGTCTTTTGGTTGGGCTGCGCTTGCTGAAGTTCCATTCAATATATGTCAGATGCTCGTAGGAACGATTGTCTCAGCATTTATAGTCCATGGAGTTTCAAAAGCCATAGGGTATCAATTGGAGGGCTCAAGGCATGAAGTTTAATGATAAATCAAAATTAAAATTGCCATTGGGTAAGCTTCCACCAGATGTTCTTATTTCGCTGGTTTTTGGTAGAACTGGAGTTGATGATCCGAGAGTTATTGTTAAGCCTAAAATTGGCGAGGATGCGGCAATTATAGATTTTGGAGATAAAGTTCTCGTTCTCCACTCAGATCCTATAACTGGTGCAATTGAAAATATTGGTTGGCTGGCTGTTAATGTCAGTTCAAATGATGTTGCAACTAGAGGGGCTAGGCCTAAATGGATTTCAATGGTAATCCTCCTACCTGAAAGTGCTGATTCCAGTCTTCTAGATGAAATTACTAGGCAAATAGATGATGCTGCTAAAAAACTTGGAATAATGATTGTTTGCGGTCATACGGAGGTAACTCCTGGACTAAATAGGCCAATTTTGATTTCTACAGCTATTGGTGAGGCTCCAAAAGATAGATACGTGACGACAAGTGGAGCTAAGGTAGGTGACAAGATAATTTTAACTAAGGGAGCTGCAATTGAAGGAACTGCTATCTTCGCTTATGAATTTGAAGATCTTATAAAGGATAAATTTGGAGAAGATTTTGTGGAGAGAGCTAAGAAGTACATAGATTTAATAAGTGTTCTCAAAGAGGCGATGGTTGCAGTTGAAGTTGGAGGCGTAACTGCAATGCATGACCCTACTGAAGGCGGTGTTCTCGGTGGTCTTCAAGAATTGGCGAAGGCCTCTAATGTTGGATTTAGAATTAATGAAGATAAGGTTATTATTAATCCCGAGACTGAGGCTATATGCGATCTTTTAGGAGCAGATCCACTGCAGACAATAAGCTCAGGTTCATTAATAATCACCTCTGAGCCTAGTAGGGCGAATGAAATAGTCTCTGCTTTGAGGAAATCTGGTATTAAAGCTTCTATTATTGGTGAGATTGTCGATAGGGATGAGGGGATGATACTCATCAAGAAAGATGGCTCAGTGTTAAGCGTCAGCGAGCCAGTTCAAGATCACTTGTGGGTGGTGCTCTCAAGGTTTAGGGAGAAGTTCTCCCCTTCTCCTCAATAAACTCTGTTAAAACTCTCTGGACAGACTTTTCTCTCATTTTTAAGACGTACTTCGCGACGTCGTCCACCTTTTCAAACTTCAAATTTAATAGCTTCTCGAATCCCCAACCACTACACTTAATGCTTGAAATAATTGAGGCAGTAGTTATTGCTCTGGAAATGTCTTCAGTTAACTTATACGCTGCGAGAAATGCGCCGCACCAGCAGTCTCCAGCGCCTGTAGTGTCGATGACTTTTTGAAGAACGGTGTGGAGTGCTGGTACCATTGTTACTTCTCCGCCGCTACTAACTATTGCGCCTAGCTCTCCTAGTGTGACAACTAGCATTTTGCATTTAATTAGATTTATTGCATGGATTAGCGAGTCTGTTCCAGTAAGTGCTTTAATTTCGCTTTCATTTACTATGAAGAAGTCGGCTTTTGATGTAATCCTTCTTAGCGCTTCTCTATCTACTTTACTCTTCATGTATCCAATCCAAGAGTTTACTGAAACTTTAGTTTTAGGAGATATGCGCTTGATTCGGTCGATCATTTTCTCAACTTTAGGTGGCTTCATTGGGCATAAGTGAACTATCGCATTTGAAGTAAGCCAAGTTATTGGTATGCTTGTAGCTTTTATTTGCATTCCAGCTCCAATAAATGCTTCAGAGTACTTTGCTCTCCACATCTCGTCATATTCTATAGTAAATTTTGTTGAAGGTATGTCTACGACTTTCACTTCACATTTATTGAAATTTTTAAGGACATCCATATACTTGAAGTCCCTTCCAATTGCAGAAACTATCCTAACGTCTGGGAAAAGAGTTTTTGCAGCCATAGCAGCGTAAAGGGCTGCTCCTCCAGGCTGCTCTCTCTCGCCATTAATATTCTTAACATAGTCCATTGAGATATGTCCTACGAAAACTAGATGCCCTTTCATTTGCTACTCTCCATCAGGCTGTGTGTAGCTCATCTTTATCTAGGAGGGGTTATAACACGTACGCTATTATATTATTTAAGGCTTATAAAAAGAAAAATATTGGCATTAAAAAGATTTTATTAGCTTTGGGTGATAGCTTTGAACTTGGTGGTTTTTGAAGACAATTATTTTTCGAACTTCTTGCCATTAACCTATTCTAGGCCAGTTTTTGAGTTAAGGGTAGGCATGCTTACTCTTCTTGATAGGTTGCTGCGAGTATTAGATTTTAAGTCTGCATTTCTCATAACTAGAAGCTATTTATCTAAGATTGAATCTGAAAGGCGTGAAGGCTTTAACGTAAATTCACTTGATAAACTTGATGATGAAGTCCTCATAGTTAATGGTAGGCTAATTGCCAATGAGAATTCAAAAGTATTTTTAGAACACTTGATCCGGGGTAAAAGTAGGGTTGCTCTTAGTGGCGATGGGTCTAGTGTTGTAGCTGCTAAGCTTAATAGGGATGAAGCACTTGAAGTTTTAAGCGACTCTTCAAGTAGATTGATTTCAGTAGATTGCTTCTTAAAGCTTAAACATCGCGTGGAATTCGATAAAGCATCAAATGTTGATATGCTGTGCTTCCCTTGGGATCTCCTTGAATGTAATAGTACTCTCATGCATTTAGACTTCAATTTAATAGTGGATGCGCCTGGATTACGTGGATATGTTGATGATAGCGTTGTAATTTACGGTTCAACCAATAAAATTTACATTGCAGAGAATGCTGAGGTTGAGGGTCATGTGATTATCGATGCAAGAGGTGGTCCAGTATTTATTGGTGATGAAGTTAAAGTTCAAGGGCCTACTAGAATTGAGGGTCCATGCTACATTGGGCGTAAAACGAGGATTTTGAGTGGAGCTAGAATTAGAAGTGGTTCAAGTATTGGAGAGACATGTAGGGTTGGAGGTGAAGTTGAGGAGTCAATTTTCCATGGCTATGTTAATATGTATCACGTTGGCTTCATCGGCCACTCATATGTGGGTGAGTGGGTAAACCTTGGAGCTTTAACTGTTAATTCCGACTTAAAAAATACTTATGGCGTAGTTAAAGTCAGGATTGCAAATAAAATGTATGATACTGGCAAGATGAAGGTTGGCTGCTTTATTGCAGACCACGTTAAAACAGCGATTGGATGTCAAATTTGGACTGGTAAAACCATAGGTTTCGCATCTCACCTGTATGGAGTAATATTTGAGGACGTTCCATCATTTACGATTTACGCTAAAAGCATCGGTTTAGGAGCTGTGGAGCTATATTTAGATTCAGCATTGAAGACGATGTTTAGAGTCTACTCTAGAAGAGGCAAGACTCCAAGTGAAGCTGAAGTCGAATTAATGAAGACCATATTTAAGTTGACGGAGAGTGAGCGGAGGGCAGCCGGCGTAGTTAAAGGTAGGTTAACAATTCCGTAAAGCTAATTAATCTGGTGCATTTCCATTTCTATAGGTGGTTTAATGCGGGGATTGTAACTAGGCTTTCTCATGTATGGCGGAAAGCTAGTAGTGGTGAAGAATCCAATTACAATGAATACGTGCTCCAGGAATACTGGAAGAATGCATTTTTAAGGCTTGCTTTAATGAAGCTCACTAAAAGGCAAAAGAAGATATTGGTTGAATTATACTTAAACTGTAATGGAGATGTAACTTTAACTTCACTTGCGAGAGAGTTATCTGAAAAGCTTAGGCTTCCAGAATCAACTGTTAAGTGGAATTTAAGGCTGCTCAGGGATGCAGGATTAATTCAAGCTGGCTCATTTAGAGAGAAAAATGTGCCGGTGAGACTTTCGAGAGCTGGATTAGTGTTGGCTGAGAAATTAGCTCGCTTGAAGTTTTGTTAGGCCATTTTGATTGCCATTGAGGCAACGTAGCTTCCAGTGCCGACTGTTGATGTGGGGTTTACTGATATTATGTAGCCATCCCATGGGGCTTTTACTTCTTCAATAACTTCACCAAATATACTTCTGACTTTGGCTAAGATTTCTCCTTTAGCAACTTTTTCTCCTAGTTCTTTAACGTACTCAATTAGTCCTGGTTTTTCAGCGTATACTGTTTCTCTCCTGTATCCTTTTTCCTTGATGATGGGTACGAAGTCTATTGCTTCTATTTTATCTTCAATGACGCCTAGTTTAACTAGCATGTTTTTTAGAGCTATAAATCCTGCTTTTGCACCAATTAAATCTATACCTCTAAATCCAGGCAGCTCAACTGTAAATGAGGGTATTCCCTCCTTCACTGCAACTGCAGGTAGACTTTTGGCTAATCCAATTCTCTCATACTTCTCAGGTGGGAACTCGTCTAGTACGGTAATTCCACTTGCATAAGCTACTTCCTCAATTTTCCTGCGCAGTTCTGGCGGCGCTGGATCTAGGAGTATGAATGGAATGCATTTTCCAGCGGTATGCATGTCTATGATGAACACATGCTTCTTAGCTATTTCCCAAATTTTAGCTACTATTCTTTCTGCTAGTGAACCTTTAGGATCTCCTGGATACAATCTATTCAAGTCTGGAGCTCCACTTGGTATACC
>QMRA01000036.1:0-6739 GCA_003649155.1 Thermoproteota archaeon
CTCTTAAAGTAAGAGAAATTGAAATCGGAAAAAGAGTATTGGTAATTGGAGGAGGAATTGCAGGAATTCAAGCAGCCCTAGACCTAGCAGATTCAGGCTGCAAAGTCTACTTGGTTGAGAGGCAGCCGACAATTGGAGGGAGAATGGCTCAGCTAAGCTACACCTTCCCAACAGATGACTGCTCCCTATGCATATTATCACCAAAAATGGCAGCAGTTTACAATCACCCTAACATTACCCTGCTAACGTATAGTGAAGTAAAGAGCGTTGAGGGTCACGTAGGAAACTTCAAAGTGACTATTAAAGTAAAGCCGAGATATGTCGACATGGCAAAATGCGTTGCATGTGGAAAATGCGCAGAGAAATGCCCAACGAAAGTCCCCGACGAATTTAATTACGGTTTGAGAATGAGGAAGGCAATATACGTTCCTCACGAAATGGCAGTGCCTTATAAGTATTTAATTGATGAAGAGCACTGCTTATACCTAACTAAAGGCGTCTGCAGACTATGTGAGAAAGTCTGCCCACAAGGAGCAATAAACTTCGAAGACAAGCCTAAGGAAATAACAGTGACTGTCGACGCAATAATAGTCGCCACAGGATATGACCCATTTGACGCAACTATTCTAGAGCAGTATGGATATGGAAAATACGCCAACGTGATAATTGCACCTCAACTCGAAAGACTTGTAATGCCGACCGGCCCAACAGCAGGAAAAGTAATCAGATTATCAGATGGAAAGATCGCTAAGCGAATAGCATTCATTCAGTGCGTAGGGTCAAGAGATGAGACAATTGGAAGACCAAACTGCTCAAGGATATGTTGCATGTACGCAATAAAGCAGGCAATGATACTCAAGAGACAAGATATAACAAGAGACGTTTACATATTTTATATAGATATTAGAGCGTTCGGAAAAGGATTTGAAGAATACTACATGAGAGCTCAAGAAATGGGCGTCCAATTCATTAGAGGCAAAGTTGCAGAAATAGTTGAAGACCCAGTCACAAAGAACTTGATAGTCAGAGCGGAAGATACTCTAACTGGAAGAATGCTTGAAATGAAATTTGACCTTGTAGTACTATCAGTAGGATTAGTTCCAAGTGCTGGAACAGAGGAGCTAGCAAAAATACTCAAGATAACAACTGGACCCGGCGGATTCTTCCTCGAAGCCCATCCAAAGTATAGGCCAGTCGACACTCTCAGAGAAGGAATCTTCATTTGTGGGTGCGCTCAAGGTCCAAAGGACATATGCGACACCGTTGCTCAAGCTAGTGCAGCTGCTGGAAGAGCTTTGAGGCTAATAAGCCAAAGGAAGATCATTATTGAGCCAATCAAGGCTTTCGTTAAAGAAGAGCTATGCGATGGCTGTGGAAAGTGCATTGACAAGTGCCCACTCGGAGCAATAACAATTGAAGATAATGTTGCCAAAATAAATGAAGCAATATGCGGCGGATGTGGAAGCTGCATACCATACTGTCCAAGGAATGCAATTGACTTAAAGCACTACACTGAAGAGCAGCTAATTGAAGAAATAAAGGCAGTGCTAGCCAGCAAGAAAGATGGAGAAATAAGAGTTCTAGCATTCTTCGACGACTCATGCACTTATAGAGCTGCAGACTTAGCTGGTACAAGCAGACTGAGCTACACAGACAAAGTTAGAATCATAAGAGTACCAAGCTCAAGCAGGCTAACTCCAAAAATAATTTTAAGCGCATTCAAGTACGGCGCAGACGCAGTGTTCATTGGAGACTGCCTACCAGGAGGATCACCATATCACCCAAAAGTTTTAGATGCCATTAACGACTTAATGCGTAAAACTAGAACAAAACTGCGGAAATATAGAATCGATGCAAGAAGAATACGATTCGACACAATTGCAGTGGACACCGCAGAGAGATTAGCCAAGAACCTCAATGACCTAGTTAAAATGGTTGAGAGGCTTGGACCGCTAAAGCCGGAGGAAAGAGCAAAAATTAAGATTTAGGAGGTGAAGGGGAATGTTTAAAGGTTTAGCTCAAAAAGTTTACGAATTAACAGGAGAAAACGTGTATTTATGCTTCCAATGTGGAACTTGCAGTGGAACATGCCCACTAGTTGATGTAATGGATGTACCGCCAAATCAAGTCGTTAGAATGATACAATTGGACATGGAGGAAGTTTTAGATGCCAATACACTTTGGATATGCGCTTCATGCTACAACTGCACCGTCAGGTGCCCGAGAGGTATAGACACTGCGAGAGTTATCAACGCTCTAAGGAACATAAAGATGAGGAAGGGATTATACGTGGTAAATCTAAGGAAAGTGCCCGAAGTTGGAGAGTTACCCCAGCTTGCACTTGTTGCAGCTTCTAGGAAGTTGATGGGGTGAGGTCATGAAGCTCATGTATTTTCCAGGCTGCACCCTAAAAACTACTGCAGTTAATTACGAGGAAACCGCACTTGCAGTGGCAAGTAAATTGGGGATAGAGCTAATCGAACTTGAGCGATGGAACTGCTGTGGAGTAGTATTCAACTTAGCTGCAGACAGTGTAATTCACCATATTGGAGCTGTAAGAGATTTAATTAGGGCTCAGGAAATGAGTAAAAAGGTCAATGATAATAGATTAGTCACGCTCTGCTCGATGTGCTATAACGTTCTCAAGCGAGTAAATGAACTAGTAAAGATCGACAGTGAAAAGCTTAAGACAATGAACGAGTTTATGGATGAAGAGGAAAACTATGAGTGCGGGATAGAAGTGCTACACTTTATAGAAGTTATCAGAGATCTCGCAGGATATGAAAAAGTAAAGGAAAATACAGCTAAGCCATTGGGTGGATTAAAAGTTGCACCATTCTATGGATGCACATTACTTAGACCAAAGGAAATAGGCATCGACAACCCCGAAAATCCAACAGTACTAGAGAATATAATAGAATCTCTAGGAGCAGAAGCAGTAAGCTTTCCATACAGGATAAAGTGCTGCAGTGCATACGACGTAGTTTACGACAAGAAAATAGCCGAAAATCGAGCTAAGGAAATTAAGAAGGCAGCTATTAGATGGGGAGCGAATATAATTGCAACAACCTGCCCATTATGCCATTACAATCTCAGCCTACCGACAAGAGGGGCAAGTATACCAGTAGTATACTTTACTGAGTTAATGGCTTATGCGTTTGGTCTTGAAAATGTTCTTAATCCTGAAGTTAGGAAGGTTATTTCTTCACTTTTAGGGGAGGGTGTGAAATGAGTAATGAGGAAAAGAAATTGAAGATGGTTAGAATATACATCATGGGCAAGATGTACGAAGTCCCAGAAGGACTAACAATAATGAAAGCAATGGAGTATGCTGGATACAGATTCATAAGAGGATGTGGATGTAGAGGCGGATTCTGCGGCGCATGCGCAACAATTTACAGGATAGGTAATGATTATAAGCTCTATACTGGACTCGCATGCCAAACTACAGTTCAAGATGGAATGTACCTAGTACAAATACCATTCGTACCAGCTGAAAAGCCGAAATATAACATTGAAAAATTGAGACCCACAGCATCAACCGTACTCTACATATTCCCTGAAATAACTAGATGCGTGGCTTGCAACACATGCACTAAATCATGCCCACAAAATCTAGAAGTCATGGATGCAATTCAATCACTAATTAGAGGAGATCTAATTAAGGCAGCGGAGTTGAGCTTTGACTGCATAGCCTGCGGAATATGCAGCATGAGGTGCCCAGCTGAAATAGTTCACTACCAAGTCTTCCAGCTCGTAAGGAGACTGTACGGAAAATACCTAGCAAAGAAAGCTAAGCACCTAGAAGAAAGAGTAAATGAAATTCTCCAAGGAAAGTACGCAGAAGAGCTCGAAAAACTAACGAAGATGAGCGTTGAGGAGTTAAAGAAACTTTATCAATCAAGGGAGATTGAGACGTAGGAGGTGGATGTATGGCTCATGAAAGTGTATACCCAGAAGAAATGAGAGAGTCAATAGAGAAGGTTGAAGAGACAAGAGATAGAAGGCTAAAAGAAGCTTTCCGAAGAATAACGCCTGAAGAAAAAGATGAATTATTAAGAAAGTGGCATCCCGACTTCAGACCAGAAGGTAAAAGACCGCTGAAAATTGGGCCGAGCAAAGGGCTTGTTGTACCCCACGAAGTAGCAGACCTAATTGAAGCTTACCCACTCATCGACCCAAGCCAAATAGATTTGAGTAGAATTGACTATGACGTGGACATACTAATAATTGGAGGAGGAGGAGCTGGAGCTTCAGCAGCCCTATGGGCACACAACAGCGGAATTCCAGCCGAAAGAATACTCATAGCTACAAAACTGAGATTCGGAGATGCAAATACTAAAATGGCTCAAGGAGGAATCCAAGCAGCCGACAGGCCAAACGACAGCCCAATTCTACACTTCATCGACGTCATGGGCGGCGGACACTACGCAAATAAGCCAGAGCTTGTAAAAACACTAGTCGAAAATGCTCCATTCATAATTAAATGGCTAGAAGATCTAGGAGTAATGTTCGACAAAGACGAAGAAGGAAACATGATTGAACTACCAGGAGGAGGAACCTGCAGAAAGAGGCTCCACGCATGCAAAGACTACACTGGACTTGAAATAATGAGAGTACTTATGGATGAAGTACTAAACAGGGGAATCAAAGTCATAGAGTTTTCACCAGCAATCGAACTATTAACAGATCCAGACACTGGAAGAGTTACCGGAGCAGTCCTTTGGAATCTAGAGACGAAAGAATACTACATAGCAAGAGGTAAAGCAGTTATTCTCACAACAGGAGGCTTCGGAAGACTCCACATTCAAAACTTCCCAACAACTAATCACTATGGCGCAACGATGGACGGAGTCGTAATGGCATATAGAGTTGGAGCAAGACTCAGAGACCTAGACGCCACACAATACCACCCAACTGGAGCAGCCTATCCAGAGCAAATTGTAGGTCTACTCGTAACAGAAAAGGTTAGAGGCTTAGGAGCCCAACTAGTCAACGTTGATGGAGAACAATTCATATACCCACTTGAGCCAAGAGATGTAGTCGCAGCAGCAATCATCAGAGAGTGCTACGGAAGAAATAAAGGCGTAGTAACTCCAACAGGAATGAGAGGAGTTTGGCTAGACACACCAATGATAGAAATAATTCACGGAGAAGGAACAATCAAGAAATCACTAGCTGCAATATACAGGATGTTCAGTAGATTTGGAATCGACCCAACTAAAGAGCCAATACTAGTATTCCCAACACTCCACTACATGAATGGAGGAGTAGAAATAAACGTAAACGCCCAAGTACTAAATGCAAAGGGAGAACCAATACCAGGATTCTTCGCTGCAGGAGAAGTTTGCGGAGGAGTTCACGGAAAGAATAGGTTAATGGGCAACTCACTACTAGAAATAACCGTATTTGGAAGAATTGCAGGAATCTCAGCAGCAAAATATGTTCAAAACGTTGAGCCAGGAAAACTATCACTAAAACACATAGAGCGATACGTCGAAATGCTGAAAGAAGCAAAAATACCAGAAACAAGAAAATCTCCAATGATACTCCCAGAATACAGAGGAGAAAAAGTCCTTTCAAGAGCAATCTCACTATTCAAACTATAAAACACCTACACCCCCTTCTTTTTATATAAATTTACATTCAAAGTAATTATTGTGGTTATTATGAAGTCAAAAATTAAAGTAGGCTTAATTAGAGTAATAACACTTCAAGATGAAGAGCTACTCAAATTACATGGAAGAATTATTGAAGAAAATTTTCCGTACATGAAAGTGATAAGCCGCTGCATACCTAATCAGCCATTCGGCATTTACGATGACAAAACAGAGCAAGAGGCCATACCTAAAATAGTTGCCCTTGGGTTGGAGATGGCAAAGAATGATATTAAAGCACTAATAATTAGTTGTGCAGCTGATCCAGGCGTTGAAGACTTAAGATCTAAACTGAAAATTCCAGTCATTGGAGCAGGTTCAGCTTCAGCACACTTAGCTCTTGGAATTGCAGATAGAATTGGTGTTATAACAATTAGTATGGAGGTTCCAAAGGTAATCGAAGATATTCTCGTCGATAAACTCATAGCCAAAGCTACACCTAAAAACGTAAAAACAACTCTAGATTTAATGAAGAAAGAAAATGAAAAGTACATTCTCGAGGCTGCACTTCAACTTAAAAGAAAAGAGTGCAACGCCATAATTTTAGCATGCACCGGCTTTTCGACAATTAGAATTTCAAGTAAAATTAGCAGGAAAACTGGAGTAACAGTCATAGATCCAGTTATTGCAGCTGGGCTGTTTGCTTGGTATTCAACTTTGATAGCGTGAATTTTAATTCCCTAAAAATAGAATTTTATTTGCCGATGATGTGAGTCATGCCTACTGATTAGTGAAGAGTCCCAGGGTAGCTGAGGCGGGTTAAAATAAAACTAATTTAGAGTTAAAAACAGTAAATTTAATAACTATAGATTCAAAATCTTTATGGGGAACTGAATGTGCGGCATTATTGGCATCACAGCATCAATATCATTTTTGAAAGAGCCCATTGGCACGATCATTGAAAAATGCTTGAGAAGACTTGAATATCGAGGATATGATTCTGTGGGATTTGCCTATATTGACGTGGAAAAGTCTGGAATTATTGTTAGAAAAGCTAAAGGTAAAATTGATGAAGTTGCAAGCAAACTCGGTTTTGATACAGCTAAAAGTACTACATCTATTGGTCATACAAGGTGGGCTAC
>QMRA01000037.1:0-6665 GCA_003649155.1 Thermoproteota archaeon
GCCCTCAACACGTGCTTGTAAATAACGTCCCTCTCGGGAAGACCTTTGGCTCTTGCTACGAATACGAAGTCCTCAGTCATCGTTGTTAAGACGATGTTCCTCATCAAGTACACTTGCCCGCCCAAGCTAACTACAATTATCGTGAGTAATGGAAGTGACATGTAATAGAAGACATTTACAACGTAAGTTAATGCGTCAAGAGGATTTGTCATAGGTGGAGGACGCGCAACAATCGCTTTAATTTCAACTGGCGGTGGGAATAAGTGCAAATAGTAGACAAACACTAGAACTAGTATCATTGCTAGCCACCACATCGGCAAACTGTTGCCAATTAGAGCGTAAATTATGAATGAGACGTCGATAGGTGAGCCAGGCTTTCTCGCACATGCTAAGCCTATTAGCAAACCTAGAACGATTAATATTAGAGTTGAAGTTGTAAACAAGAGTACTGAGAAAGGTATCCTCTCAAAAATGATATCGGCAATATTCCTAGTTCCAGCAAAAGACCTAACCATATGAGATCTACCAAGCTTAAAAATTAACATATCAAAAACTCGCTTAGGCAGCCTCTCATACCAAGGCTTATCCAGACCTTCACGCTTCTTAATAACCTCTAACTGCTCATTAATCCACTCTTCAGGCGTAATTCCCTTAGCCCTCAAACTCTGAATTAACTTTGGATCACTTCTAAGTCTGGCATTCAAAGTTTCTCTCCACATATTGATGAGAGCTTGGTCTGCTATTGGAGCCATAACAACATAAGTTAATGATAAAACTATTAGAAGCACTAGAACGTAGTTGATTATTCTTGTAGCGACATACTTCTTGATACCGCTCACGCTCACACCTTTCCTTGCCTTTTTACACCCCTAATGAAAAAATCTAAGTATAATATAAAAATTGCCACTGTAAGATATTGGCTTCTCATCATTCACCATTATTATATTCGAAGATTTAATAATGCTTATAAACTTAAAAGAGTATATTACGTATCGCGGGGGTTTAATAATGATTATGAGGAAAAAAGCTGTAATATTCACAATACTAGCAATTTTAATGGCATTAACAATTGTATCAGCAGCATCAACCACCTTCACCGTTTTTGCAGCCCCCGAAAAGAAGGGCCCAAGAGCTGAGAAACTCGTATTCATAGAGTACGGTGAAAACTGGGAAACAGCCCTACTAGATGTAGCTGAAGGAAAAGCTGCAGCATTCGTCTGGGGCGCATCAAAAGAAGCATTTGAAAAGTACAAGGATGACGAGAGAGTAAAATTCTTCCTAGCTCCAACGGGCATTCACGCCTTCCTGCTTAACGCAGCATATAATGAAACAGAAGGTACTTTCAACCCATTCGCCATTGAAAAAGTAAGGTATGCGGTAAACTTCCTCTTCGACAGGGAATGGTATGTAAGTCAAGTTTTAGGCGGACTAGGCAAACCAATGTATACTGCCATAAGCGAGTTCGAACCAGACTTCCTAGTAATATTACCATCAATATTAAAGCACAACATAAGATACGATGAAGATTATGCCCTCAAGCTAATTGAAGAGGGTATGTTAGAGGCAAATGAGACTGGTCCTTGGGCAGGCAAAATCAAGAAGATCGATGGAAAGTGGTACTATGATGGAGAGCCAGTAACAATCATAGGAGCAATCAGAAATGACGATCCAAGAAGAGAAGCTATGGGAGAGTACCTAGCAAACCAGCTCGAAAAAGCTGGATTCACGGTTGAGCGCAGATATGGTACATTCAGAGAGCTAATACCAGTAGTCTACCTCAGCGACCCATACAAGCTAGAGTGGCACTTCTACACTGAAGGCTGGGGTGGAGGCTTCTCAAGGTATAATGATTGGGACCCGATATTCTTCTACACCACTGCCTACTGGCAGTGGCAATTCGGAACTCCATCATACTTCGATGGAAGCGAAGTAACTGTAACCTACATGGGCAAAACAATGACGCTTGACGAAGTAGCAAAGCTACTTGGAGACGGTAAGTACAAGAGCATCGACGAAAGGAATGAAGCTATGAGAGTTATTTGTGACGTAGGAATAACTAAATCTGTAAGAGTTTTCGTGGCCAAGCTAGCAGAAGCATACTTCGTCAACGCAAAGGTTATGAATCCAGTAATTGAATTCGGCTATGGCACCGGTAACCACTGGTTCTTCGTGACAGCAAGCATGGAGGGAAGTGACACACTAGTAATGGCAATGGTACACGTAACCGAAACGGAACCATGGAATTGGGCTAACAACGACTGGTACACTCACATAATTTGGCAGGCAACGTACGAGCCAGGACTATCAAGGCATCCACACAACGGCAAAGTTATACCTGTATGCTCAACATTCTCAGTTGAAACTAAGGGTCCAGAAGGCGCACTAACCGTTCCAAATACGGCAATCCTGTGGGATCCATTCCAGAATAAGTGGGTCTCACCATCTGAACTTTCAGATGAATTCTTAATGAACTTCTACGCCTCAGACTTAGACACCGCCAAGGCAATGGCCACAAAGGCTAAGAGTAAAGTAATCTTCAACTACAAGTTCCCAACATTCCACGATGGCAGCAAGGAGAGCCTAGCAGACATCCTCTACAGCCTATACTTTGACTGGCAATGGGCTGTTAGGGTCAACGACACAGACCCAACCTACGACGAGTCCGAGTCGCCAGGAATGCTAAGCTTCATGAGCATGATCAGAGGTGTAGAAATAATCAACAGCACTGCAATAGCCATCTACATCGACTACTGGCATTTCGACCTCGACGAAATAGCTGCAATGGCATCAACATTCCCAAGCGCACCATGGCATTTAAGGTGGGCTGAAGAGCAACTAGTAATATCTGGAGCTTATAGCTGGACAGCCGAAGAGATAGCTCCAAGAATCGATGAAAGAAACTCAGACCACGCAAATGCAATTAAGCAATACCTAGCTCAAGCAGCCACTGCAGGCAAAGTGCCAACATGCTTAAAGCAGCTCGGAGATAAGGGCGTAATATCAGTAGCTGACGCTGTAGACAGGTATAATAAAGCAATATCATTTATAGATCAGTATGGGCATGCAATCATTGGAAACGGACCATTCTACGTTACTAAAGTAGACTTCGTAGCTATGAGAATGGAGCTAGCTGCATGGAGAGATGAAGGATATCCATGGCCAGTAGGATACTGGGACGAATTCGCACAGCTAAAGAAGGCTGAAATAGTCGATGTCAAAGTACCAGAAGCAGCACTACTAGGCATTAGCTTTGACACAACTGTAGACATAAGCGGAGTAACTACTGATGAACTAGAGATAGTTGCCGCCCTAGTAGTAGACTCTGCGGGCAACATAATCTACTCAACAACCGACTATGAAGTAGTAGATGAAGACACGATCAAGTTAACCATGAAAGTCGAGAAAACTGGACTATTCAGCTTAAGAGTCGCAGTTGCATCCAACGACGTAGCTATTCCAGCAGTAAAAGAAGCACCACTAAACGTAGTTGAAGTAGAGCCATACGTGAAGTCACTAGAAAAGGAGCTGAGCGAAGCTAAGGACCAGATAATAGACTTACAGGCAGACATTGCAGAGTTGCAGACAACCCTAGAGAGAGTCAAAGTAGAGCAGTACGAAGCTGGAAAGAGTGAGGGCTACTCAACTGGAATCACAACTGGAGCAGTAGTAGGACTAATAGTTAGACTAGCTGTAGGAATAGCAATCGCAAAGTTCGCACTTAAACCAAAGCAATAAGCTTAATTTCCACAAAATAAAACCCTTTTTTACTTTCAATTTTAGTAAAAGCCTATTATATATAGTAGAATTCATAAATTCATGAAAATTAAATAGGTTAAATAACTATTGAGTAATAAAATTCTACGCGTATTTATGGCAGGCTACTAATCTTCCATTTACATTCACTAGAGGGGGCTCCTTTTCCCTACAAATGTCACTTGCATATGGGCATCGAGGGTGGAACCTGCAGCCTGAAGGCAAGTTTATTGGGCTTGGCACTTCACCTTTAATTGGGATTTTTCCTCTCTTGTAGTCTGGATCTGGAACTGGTACAGCAGCTATTAATGCTTGCGTATATGGGTGCATTGGCTCCAGAATGACTCTCTCCGTATCGCCCATCTCGACTATTTTTCCAAGGTACATGATTGCTATTCTCTCACAGATGTGCCTCGCTAGGGATAGGTCGTGGGTTATGAATAATATGGCAGTTCCGTGCTTTTCCCTCTCCTTAAGCATTACCTTTAAAATTTCACCTCTAATGGAGACGTCGAGCATCGACACAGGCTCGTCTGCAACCACGAATTTCGGCTTTAATATGAAGGCTCTTGCAATTGCAACTCTCTGCCTCTGACCGCCACTAAGCTCGTGGGGGTACCTGTAGACGAACTCTTCTGGTGGTGAGAGTTCAACATCCTCTAGAGTTTGATGTATAAGTTTCTCCTCCTCAGCTGGATCATCCACAACTTTCTGCACTCTCAGTGGCTCAGCAATTATGTCGTAGATAGTCATCCTCGGGTTTAGTGACTCGTACGGGTCTTGGAAGACTATTTGCATGTACCTTCTATAGGGCTTAAGCTGCTTTTGGCTTAGTTTAGTGATGTCAACACCATCAAAAATTATCTTCCCATCACTCGGATCAACAAGCCTTAGGAGGACACGCCCAGTAGTCGTTTTTCCGCATCCAGACTCTCCTGCAAGGCCGAAAATTTCTCCTGGATATATCTCGAAGCTAACTCCGTCAACTGCCTTGACGTACAGTTTTTTCCTACTTAGAAGTGTTTCTAGGAATCCTCTTCTAAGTGGAAACCACTTCTTTAAGTTTATAGCTTTAATTATTGGCTCACCACTCATGAAACTCACCTCGCAAGGTGGCATGCCACGTAATGCTTTTCATCTACACAGAGTAGTGGGGGTTCTTCCTTCTTGCAGATGTCCTTAGCGTACTTGCACCTTGGGTGGAATCTGCATCCTGGTGGTGGATTTAATAGGTTTGGTGGGCTTCCAGGGATTGAAGTTATGGGCTTTCTCGGCCCTTTAATGTTTGGAAATGCATCTATCAAGCCTTTGGTGTACGGGTGAAGCGGATGCTTAAATATTGTTCTCACGTCTGCGTACTCTACGATTTTCCCAGCGTACATTATTGCAACTCTATCGCAAGTCTCAGCTATAATGGATAAGTCGTGAGTAATTAGGATCATAGACAATCCCAGCTTCTCCCTCAAATCCTTTAGCAGGTCGAGGACTTGCGCCTGAACGATAACGTCTAGTGCTGTTGCCGGCTCATCAGCTATTAATAGCTTAGGATTGCAAGCTAATGCCATTGCTATCATTGCTCTCTGCCTCATTCCACCACTAAATTCGTGCGGGTAGTCTTTAGCTCTCGACGGATCTATACCTACAAGCTGGAGGAGTTTTCCAGCTCTTTCGAAAGCCTCCTTCTTATCGATATCTGGCTCATGAACGAGAATTGCCTCAGCTATTTGATCTCCAACTCGCATTACTGGATTTAGTGCGTTCATGGCGCCTTGAAATATTATTGCAATTTCCTTCCACCTAATCTTCCGCATATCATCTTTACTTAGCTCTAACAAGTTAACTCCATTAAATAGCAGCTTGCCGTCGACAATTTTACCTGGGGGAGGCACTAGCCTTATAATTGAAAGTGCAGCAGTAGTCTTTCCACACCCACTTTCTCCAGCTAATCCTAAAGCCTCTCCAGATTCAACTTCAAAACTCACATTGTCCACTGCCTTCACTGGCCCTCTCAACGTGAAGTAGTAAGTTTTCAAGCCATCTACCTTTAATAGCGTCAAATTGGCACCACCGACAGCCAAAATAGAAATTTAGGGTTTAGATTATTAACATTTCTACTCCATAACCTGAGAAGCTTAATTGCCAAGTGAAATTAATATGTGCTTGAGAGCATTTTAATTTGATAAGCGTGGTGGTTCAGCGTGGACCTAATGCAACTTGGGCTAATACTAGTAATCGTCGGAGTCGCAATCATAGTACTTGGAACACTAGCCACCGCATTCAGAGCTGGAAAAGGCGAGGTTAAGAGTGGAGGAGTCATACTCATCGGCCCATTCCCAATTATTTGGGGGTCTGACTCCAAGCTAGCGTTAGCAGCCACAATCATTGCAGTCATCATACTAATTTCAATAGCAGTCCTCCTAATGATGAGGTGGTAGCAATGGTTAAGTGTGAAATATGCGGAAGGAGAGAAGCAAGATATGTCTGTCAAGAGTGCGGGAGGAGAGTATGTGAACTTTGCATAGACCCATACACGTGGACGTGCATTAACTGCATGGAGAAGTTGAAGCCTAAAATTGTAGAGAGACAACTGATATACGCGCCTCCACCCATCAACTCAATGATGAAAATAACTCTAATTGGATTCCTCATAACGTTCATAGGAATGCTCATCATGATGATAGCAGCAATACTCAAAGCAGGTGAAGTTTCAGGTGGCATCATAATATTCCCATTCATACCGATACCATTAGTAATTGGATTCGGTCCAGAAGCAGTAACCGCAGTATTGCTAACAATCGCCCTTGCAATTGCAGCTACAATAATCTTCATCATAACGAGAAGAACGCAAGTAGAGATTTAGACATGTTCATTACTGTAGACTACATCGCTACTCGAATTAGCAGCTCAACTAC
>QMRA01000038.1:0-6594 GCA_003649155.1 Thermoproteota archaeon
ACCATGCCTCCTTCTCCTGTCGTCATGTTTTTGCTTAGATAAAAGCTGAATGCACTTACATGACCTATACCGCCGACGATTTTCCCCCGATATTCTGCTCCAATTGCCTGTGCGCAGTCTTCTATTACCATTATGTCGTGATCATTTGCTATTTTCATAATTTGATCCATTTCTGCTGGGTGGCCGCATAAGTGAACTGCAATTATCGCCTTAGTTTTATTGGTTATTCTCTCCTCTATGCTGACGGGGTCTATGTTGAATGTTTCTCTATCTATGTCGGCGAATACTGGAATGGCATTTTGGTGGAGTATTGATGATGCTGAAGCTACGAAGGTGAATGGAGTAGTTATAACTTCATCTCCAGGTTTAATTCCAATAGCTCTTAATGCTACGTGAAGCGCTACAGTTCCGTTTGAAACTGCAATTGCGTGCTTAACTCCATGGTATTTGGCGAATTCCTCTTCAAAATTCCTCGTAAATTCTCCTACGAGCATTGTTAACTTACCTGATTTTAAGACCTCCACTACTGCTTCGATTTCTTTTTCGGTAAACTTGGGAAACTCCACAATTGGCTCGCTTCTTACAGGCTTTCCTCCTTCGATTGCAGGTTTATCAGTTCCTCTCATGATGTGCACCTCTTTTAACTAATATTTACTCTATTTCAGTTTATAACTTTTGTCATAAATTTAGTGGAAGTTTCACTGGCTTCCTCCTCTTGATGGATTCGTATGCTGCTAAAGCTATTTCAAGTGCTTGCCTGCCATCGAATCCTGATGCTAGTGGTTCTTCGTCTCTTGTGATTACTTGAATGAAGCTTTTGATCATTTCTTCATCTGGGTCTGTACCATAATAGCTATACGTTAACTTTCTGTTTTCTTTAGATGCAATTTGAATGTGTTGGCTGAATGCATCGACTACTATGCATCCTCTTTCTCCAACTACAAACAAGTACACGTCGCCCCAAAATGGCCACTCATCGGGTCTAGACCAACTTGGATCTATGCTTGCAATTATTCCCTTTTTCATTTTTAGAAGTATTAGTGCATTGTCCTCAACTTTTAATTCGGGGCGAATGTTTTCTCCTGCTTCAGCATAGACTTGACTTACTTCATCATTGGTGTACCATCGAATTAGGTCTGCTACGTGTACTGTGTGGTCTATAATTGCTCCTCCTCCTGCTAGAATTGGGTCTCCAAACCATTCTCCTGGATATTTGCCGTGGTTTGTGGCTGTAATTGAAATTATGTTTCCGATACTGTCCTCTTCTATGAGTTTCTTAACTTCAGCTGTGGCTGGGTGGTACCTCATCACAAATGCTATTTGTAGCTTTACATCATTCTTCTCTGCGGTTCTTATCATTTCATCGGAATCGTTTAAGTTTGTTGCTATCGGCTTTTCGCATAGTATGTGCTTACCTGCTTCAGCTGATGCTAGTGCTAGTTCTGCATGTCTAGCATTTTCTGACGTTATTATTACTGCATCAATGGCCTCCCTTTCTAAGAGCTTTCTATAGTCCTTATACGCTTTTTCTACTTTGAATGTGGATGAAGCTTTCTTTAGCCTTTTAAAGTCGTCGTCGTAAATGGCTACTAGATTTGCATGTTGAAGCTTCTTGAGTACTCTGGCGTAGTTCCAAGCATGTATGTGGGCGAATGACAGTATTGCAAAATTGATTTGCTCCATATTAATCACCTCTTAATGGTTGTTGAACTGGTCTATTGGTTTCAGCTGATTTTTTCGCTGCAATTGCTATTTCAAGAGCATTGTAAGCATCTATAGGCTTGATCATCGGTTCTAAGTCCATTAAAATGCATCTTGCAAAATGTTCTATTTCTAAATCGTATCCTGATTTGGAGGTTGGACTTAATTCTTGAACTTCCTTTTCATAATATGCTTTGCATGTTAATCCTTTCCTGTTACTGTAGGTTAGCAGCCCTTTCGTACCCGCTACTTCGAAGTACATTGTAAATGGGTGAGTGGCTGGTAGAGCCCAGCTTCCTTCAGCGTACGCGATGGCTCCGCCCTTAAATTTCAATATTGCCATTGCATGATACCCTTTCCTTAAGTGGCCTGCTACTTTTTCATTTACTTGAGCGTAAACTCTCTCAACTTCGTCTCCTATTAGCCACCTCATAAAGTCGAAGTCGTGAATCATAAGGTCTATTAACACTCCACCACTTTTACTTAGGTTTGAAAACCAGTTATCTGAACCCCAAGTTGGATAGGTTCCTATTCGATAAGCTCTCATTACTCTTACATCTCCAATTGAATGGCTATCCAATAGCTGCTTTATCTTCGCATACTCTGGGAAGAATCTTAGGCAGTGGGCTACCATGAACTTTGAACTCGTCTTTTCAGCTGCATTGATGATTTCCTTAGCTTCATTTAGCGTTAAAGCTATGGGCTTTTCGAGTAAGAGGTGTTTTTCTGCTTTTAACGCTTTAACCGCTACCTCCTTATGTAAGAATGTTGGCAGGCAAATATCCACGACATCAACTTCCCCGCTTAATATCGCTTCTTTAATGTCATTTACCGGCTGTGCAGCAATTTCACGCGCTAAACTTTTAGCTCTGCTTAAATTTCTAGAATACACTTTGATTACTTCTGCGCAATCAAGTTTGGTCCATGATTCCGCGTGTACTCTTCCCATGTAGCCTGCACCTAAAATTGACACTCTCAATTTCCCTGAATTTTTCAATTAAATCACCACTACTTTTCATGCGCCATGCTTATTTAATGAGCTACTTCAAAATTAACTATTTTGATTTAGGCTTTTATCATGATTTTTATCAATTATATGCTTAGTCAGGTTTCGTTTAATGATTCTGTCTATCAAAATCACGAAAAGCTAATAAGCTGTTCTAATCAAAGTTACTTGGGGGGTAATTATTTGATTTTTAAAGGAATATGTAGGAGAATAGCTGCCATACTGCTAGTCGCACTATTCTTAGCAGCTTTTCCAGCAACAGTTCTTTCAGCTAGCAACTACCTGCCAGAGCAAATTCCCGAGGAAAAGAAGCTGATCTTCGAAATACTAACCCCCGAGTACGACCCAGTCAGAGTTAGGATTGGAGACTTAATGATCGAGTGGTTTTCAAAAATAGGAATTAAGCTTACAAACAAGCCAGTTGAATTCACTACCTTAATAGACAAAGTTTACACTCAGCATGACTTCCACTTCTACATAATTGAAACTTCAGGCATGTTCACGCCATGGTATCTAAGCGCCTATCACGTTTCATGGGAAGACTATCCTGACGGAAATAACCCATGGGGCTTCCACAACGACACTTATGACGAATTAGCTAAGCAAGTTGACAAGACTGTAGATGAAGAGGAGAGGAGGCAGATTATATTCCAGATGCAGCAAATATTGGCTGAAAACGTCCCGTTCATCCCGGTATATATTAGAGACTGGATGCAAGCCTACAGGACTGAGCTGATTGGCGTTGTAGGCATGCCTGGAGGAGTATTGAACTTCTGGACTTTAATTAACATGACTTCGAGAAGTAACCCAGGGCATGGAACCGTAGCAATTTCAATGATGGACGACATAAGCAATCTAAATGTCCTGATGCAAGATACTTGGTGGGACTACTGGAAAGACGTAGTGTTATACGACACGCTCTTCAAGGAAGACGTGAACTTAGAGCTTATTCCATGGATGTGCAAGAGGTGGGAGCGATCTGAAGATGGCTTAACATGGGTATTTGAAATACACCACAACATCACTTGGCACGATGGTACTCCATTGACGGCACATGACATAGAGTTCACAATATGGTACATTAAGAACAATGAGGTTCCAGGCTGGTACTCAGACGTAAAGTACATTGAGTCAACTGAAGTAATAGATGACTACACGATTAGAATCACTTTGTCAGAGCCATTCGTCTGGTTCTTGAGAAGGTTTGGCACAACTGTCATTCTACCAAAGCACCTATGGGAGAACCTTCCATGGAATACGACAGATCCGCCAATGATCGGCTGCGGTCCATTCAAGTGGGTTAGACGCGTTGAAGGAGACTTCATCGAATTCGTTAAGAACGAGAACTACTTCAAGGCTGGTTATCCGAGAATTGACAGACTCATTTACAAGGTCGTAACCAACCCAGATGCACAGTACATGTCACTAAAGGTTAACGAGACTCAAATGATGTCTTGGACGCTACCTTACGCAGTAATCAAAGAGGCTGTTGAAGACCCCAATATTAACCCAGCACCATACCCTGACACCTACGTAGGCATTATTGGAATCAACTTGAGAGATCCACGATTGGCAGATGTAAAACTGCGCAGAGCTATTGCTCACGCCATTGATAAGGAAACGATAGTTAACCTGTTAATGCTTGGATGGGCCGCTCCAGCTGACACTTACGTCCATCCAGGATACGTGGCATGGTGCAACTATGACGTTCCAAAGTATGAGTTCGACCTAGACAAGGCAAATGCAATTCTAGATGCTGCTGGCTACATCGATGTTGACGGAGATGGAATTAGAGAGGTCCCTGGAACTCAACCGCCTGCACCACCTCCAGAGGAGGAAGTTCGCCCACCAGGCTGGGAGCAATACGCACTGCCGATAGCTGTCGTAGTTGTAGTCGTAATTATTGGGGCGATCGCATTTTACATGAAGAAGAAACCTGCATAAACCCTTCTACTTTTATTTGCCAACAGTTTTAAGTTTATAGATTAGATTCAAATATCAGAGGTAATAATGTACTAGGAGAAGGTGGGGGACTGCTTAAGTGGGAATGAAGGATTACTTGATTAGGCGAAGTATTCAGCTAGTTATCACGTTCTTCATCTTGGTTACTATTAGTTTCTTCTTATTCCGTGTCATGCCTGGAGACCCAACTGCAATGCTATTATTAAATCCTCAGTTAGATCCTGAGACGAGGCTCCTTTTGAAGAAGAAGTTGGGCTTGGATCTTCCTTGGCACATACAGTACTTCGTTTTCATAAAGAATCTTTTCATGGGTGAGTTTGGAGTTTCATTTTATCATGGAAAGCCTGTTATTGACGTTATTTTAGGAATAAGGCTTTTTAATACTGTAATGCTTGTAGGGTCTTCAACTGTCCTTGCAATTATAATTGGCATAATTTTGGGATGTATAGCTGCTTGGAGGAGAGGGAGCCCAATAGATTTAGCATCTATTGTATCTTCCCTCTTATTCTATTCAATGCCAGTATTCTGGCTTGGAATGCTTCTCCTGTTAATATTCGCAGTTCGAATGGGTCTTTTCCCAGTTTCTGGTACCATCACTGCTGGTGTTTATCATCCAGACATTTTCTCATATATTTGCGATTACCTATGGCATATGACTTTACCAGCAATTTGCTTAACATTAATTCAAATTGGGGGCAACTTCCTCATAATGAGGAATACGCTGTTAGATGTGCTATCAGAAGATTACATTGTTACAGCTATGGCTAAAGGTCTAAGTGATCGTCAAGTTCTATTTAGGCATGCTATGAGAAATGCTATGCTGCCAATGGTCACAATCATAGCTTTGCAGCTAGCTTTCATCGTAAGCGGCGCTACTTTAACAGAGACTGTATTTTCTTGGGCTGGACTTGGAAAATTGGTTGCCGACGCGGTTTTTGAAAGAGACTATCCGCTTCTTCAAGGAATTTTCATAATTACCTCAATCTTAGTATTGTTTGCAAACTTCCTCGCAGATATCGTTTATGCATATTTAGATCCAAGAATAAGGTATTGAGGTGTCATACGTGAACGGCACCACATACAAATATTCCGTGAAACCTCTTCCGTTCATGATTGGAATAAAGCGATCACTATACCTGTGGAAAAAGCGTATTAAGGGATTCTGGCTGCTCTACAAAAGTAATAAATTTGGAATGCTAGGTTTAGGGATACTATCAATTTTCATTTTCATAACCATTTTCGCACCGTACATTGCCCCATATGGTGAGTGGGAATACGCTATTGCTCCTCCATTCTCGCCTCCAAGCATGGAGCACATATTTGGCACAGATGAGCTCGGTAGAGACCTATTTAGCTTAGTACTCTATGGGACTAGAACTTCACTTTTAATTGGAGTTTTTGCAGCCTTTCTCAGCGCTTTCATAGGTGGATTTTTGGGAGTAATTTCAGGTTATTATGGTGGAATAATTGATGATGTAATAATGCGAATAACTGATACATTTTTAGTAATTCCAAGCTTGGTTTTAATGATTGTGTTAGCTGCAATGCTCGGAACTAGCATATATAATATAATTTTTGTAATTGCAATAACTGCTTGGCCTGGAACTGCAAGAATAGTTAGGTCACAAGTGCTATCATTAAAGGAAAGGCCATTCGTAGAATTTGCTAGAGCTGTAGGTGCAAGTGACTTTAGAATAATGTTCAGACACATTTTCCCAAACGTACTTCCATTAATATTCGCAAACATGATTTTAGGGATTTCAAGTGCAATTCTCTCTGAAGCTGGGTTAAGCTTTTTAGGTCTTGGAGATCCAATAGCTCCAAGTTGGGGTAAAATGCTACATTACGCACAGGTTTATGGAGCCTTTACCAGAGGTTTATGGTGGTGGATGTTAGTACCAGGACTTTGTATTATGGGTGTAAGC
>QMRA01000039.1:0-6499 GCA_003649155.1 Thermoproteota archaeon
ATCCCACTCTAAGCTTTATATAAAGGATTTAATAGCTATTTCAATTTAGAGGGAAATTTTCCAGATTTCTCCAGCATTTTAACAATCCAAATTGTAAGTAAAATTGAGATGGGTGCAGGAGCATAAACTAGTATAAATGAAGCTTTAAGTGCGTAAGTCAAGCTTGCAAACAATTTCAGTTCAGGCATTAAAGTAACTGCTAAAAACCATAGACCCAGCGCAATTATTACAGACCCGACATATAGCCCAAGCAATGAAGATACTATGACAGCGATTATCCAGTTAATGTTTCTTCGCCGAAAATACTTGAAAGTTAGGCTCATCAAGTAGAAGCACGCAAAATTTGCCGGAGTACCGCTGAATATTGTGAGGATCGGAGTGCCATATCGAACTATACTTGCTATGAATGTTCCCAAAGCAGCACTTAATCCTGCTATGTGTGGAGCATATAAGATTGAGGCAATCATAGGAATAGCTATTGCAGGTCTAAACTGAATGAAATAAGGTCCTGTAGGAATGTAAGCAGTCAACAATGACGTGATAGCGTAAAGAGCAGCGAAAATGCTGATATTCACAGCATCTCTTGAGCTAAGCATGATACTTAACACCGTTATAATGGCATCATCACTTGATATTTATCTTTTCCCCAGCACATCTCATCTAGCCGCATCACCATTGAAAGGTTTTTAATACTCTTTTTAATTAGGTTAGAGGGGAGAGAGTAGGGTGAAAGTTTTGCCTAGAGGAATGATGACGACGCTGGTCATCGAATTACCTGAAAGTGACTTGGCCAGAAGAATGGAGATCATAAGCGAACTTCACAGAAATAGGATAATCTACGACGTGGACGAAGCGGGAAATATACTCATTGACGGATTTGAACTGGAAAAGGTTAAGGAGCCTAGAAGCGACTACTTCTTCATCAAGTATGAGCTTTCGGATGGAGCTTTGACTAAATGGGTTTATGTGAGGGCAAAAGAGCCTGGTACATATTATAGAATTAAGGCCATGCACTGCTCCTCTGCAAAATCCTACATTAAAGCTTTAAAGCGGAGAATGCTCCCTTCAAGCTACGTTAAATTAGCAATCTGCGCACAAAAAGTTTTAGAAAAATAATTTTAATATTAAGGCTTTAAGCACAACTTGCACCCTCTCTTAGTTCTGAAAAACTTTTTAACAGTAACTAGACAGGATGCGCACACTTTCCTTCCGCAATTTGGACACTCTACTACATGATCTGAGCACACAGTCCTTCCGCATGCCGGACAAGTATATGCGTCATCTTTGCACAAAACCTTTCCACAAATCGTGCAACTATAGCTTTCTTCATTAGCGCAGAAGATTCTGCCACATACATCGCATTTCCACGAGTGGTCTACGCAAATATTTGCGCCGCACTCACTGCACTGGACAATGCAGCTTGGACAAAATAGCCTATTACAAATATCACATTTAATTAAGGCTAATTTGCAGATTTCCCTTCCGCAGCCTGCGCACTTCGCCAAGTGCTCTTTAAAGTGCGCTTCACAGTATGGTAATCCACATTCTTCGCAAACGATTATGTGATTGGGACAGTAGGATACATCTAAACCGCACTTGACGCAATGCTTAGCACAGTCTTCACATAGCAGAACCCCGCAAATTTCACAATAATACTGCCCTTCATTTGTACATAGAACTGAGCTGCAGTAGCTGCACGTCCACGAGTGCTCAGGGCAAACTACAGAATTGCACTTTTCACAGCGTGATGCGTGCTGGCTACATACGGGGTTTAGGCATAGCGTACAGAGCCAACTTGAATTTAGCTCAGTAATTGCCTCTCCGCACTGTATGCAGTTACCAAAAAAGCCTTTCCCATTTAATCCATTCCACTCTATGCCAATCTTATTTTCGACATGAGGATTAGCTACTGCTAATTCAGCCTTATAGATTGGTATCCAAATCAACTTCACATCTTGTACTTGGACTTCATCCTTCTTGGGGACAACCATTATGGACCTTACCTGCTGGTTTTTGAGATTCAACAATTCTTCCTTAATTGCTCTCAGCTCTCTACTCATCTCCTCCTTAAGATTCTTAACAGCTTCACTCTCACCTTTAATTTTAATTGACAATTCGCTTAATCTCCTATTAATTCGAGCTAACTTAAGCTCTCTACTTCTAATTTGATTTGATATTCTTAGTGCAGGCTTATCTTCTCTTAAGAGCCTAGCGCGCTTCTTCTTGAGCATTTCAATTTCCTTTATCAAGTCTTTTGCTACCTGCGCTGTTATCGCTAACTCGTCTTTGAGAGCTTTTAGCTGAGCTTCATGGCGTTGAATCTCCAATCTATACTTATCCTTTACTTTTTTAGATGCTTCACGTAGACGCTTACTAAATTCCTCTTCTATTCTAAGCTTAAATTCATCCAATGACTCATTAGAAGTTGAAGTTAAATTGAATGCTGGGTGGTAGAGGAGGCTAGTTGCAGAGGCCATGGTTGAATATTTGATGAAGCTTTCTTTGAGGTCTTCTATTCCACCTACACTTTTAAGTTCACTTATGACTTCCATGTAACTGCAATTCAGCATTGCTTTACTATTTAATTTGCACTTTTCAATTTCATCTACACTTACTCCATAAGCTGACTTAGAACTCCAATCAATTTCCTTCACTTCATTACTAATAGGAGTAAAACTCACCAATTCAAATTCATAAACTAGATTTGGACGCTTTCTCTCGACTCTTATTATAGCTTTAGTTAGAAGCGCTGGAGCATACATCAAGCGTACGGAATTAAAGCTGAAAGAATAAGGCATTAGCTCTCTTAAGGTTTTCAGCATAGCTTTATCATCGAAAACAACATCAACATAAAATTGCTGAATTAGCGGCGGGATTCTGGGCTTCCTAATCCGCTCAACTACGCTAACTTCCTTAAACCTCTCTAATGCCACCTTTATTCTCTTCCTAGATCGCTCAAGTTCTTCTTGAGAGACGAAGTCTAGTGGGTTAAATCCTGGAGCACCGTGTCTCGTCTCTCTACACCTAATTTTAACAATTATTGGAATTCTCTCAACTGCCTCTCCAGTAATAACCGCTTCACCCGGCTCTAGCCAATTTATGTCCTTCTCCCAAGCTTTGGAGAGCCCTCCACTTTCAATAGCTATCTTCACGTCATTTGGGTCGGTTAATCTGTGAATAATCCAAGTTCCGCTTAGACTTCTAACAGTCATGTCTAGTAGCTGAGGACGCTGAGTTACTACAATTAGGTTAGCACCGAACTTTCTGCCTTCTTGGGAAAACTTCCTCAAAATTAAAGCTGACTTGGACTTTTCTCTACCAGCAAATCGATGAGCTTCATCCAATATTAAGTAGAAGGGCTTGACTTCCCCTCTAATAGCAGCCTCGAGGAGCTGTGAAGCTAGTTCCGCTACAATTGAGATCTGTTCTTCATGAGATAGACCTCGCAGGTTAATTATTACACACTGTCCAGTTAAGACAAGCTCTTGAGGAGTTAATTTGCTCAAATAGTTGATGTCAACATCTGCCCCTGGATTAACATTAAGGTCAGCGAATTCAATAATTTTGTCAGCATAATTTGCAGGTGTGACGCCGAATTCTGGGCATGGCTTTTCAGCTGGAATTTTTAGACTTGAATACTCTCCATGAACATCTACAACTATTAATGGGACGCCCTTCTTCAAGAATTCTTCAATTAATACGCCTACAGTATAAGACTTACCAGAGCCAGGCTTACCGACTACGAATATTCTATTTATCTTCTTTATCGGTAGGTAAACTTTGTACGGATAACCTTTAAGAAGGCCCAAGTAAATGGACTTCTCGACGTCAACATCTAATCCTAATGCTCTCCTAATACTATCCTCACTTGCCAAGTAGACTTGAACCCCAATTTCAAATGGAGTTTTAGGAAAGTAACCTAGAACTTCACACTCAGCATATATACTATCTCCACTTCGCTTAACATTCTTAACGATGAGCACGTAGGTTTTTCCCTCATGCTTAACTTCGACAAAATCATTTACTCCGATTCTGCCGGAAACCTTTAATGTAAATCCAAATACCGTTGGCTCCCCCTCGATTTTGCCGACTACTTCTCTAGTCAACACTGCACCCCACACTGACAGCTAAAGCATTATAATTCGAGCGCATATAATTAAATAGCGTTACTAACGTAAAATAGAAAAGGATGCTTTTTAGAGCCAGTAAAATTTAAAGCTCTATGATTAATTCAAAATGCTGAATCGAATTCTCAGAAGCCTATCCTGAATGAGCGGGTGGAGCTCCTTGGAAAGCAGAAGACCAAGAGTAAGATACCTTGGACGCCACATCATGTTTAAGGGGAGATATGCTAAGCAAATACTTAGTGGTGAAAAAATAACGACTGTTAGACTTGGAATCGTCAAGCCCAAGTATGAAGAGGTAATAATTCATGGTGGAGGAAGGCCGATATGCAAAGCTAAAATAGAGAAAGTTGAACACAAAATGGTTAAACAATTGTCAGATGCAGATGCAATTAGAGATGGATTTAAAGATCTAGTACAGCTACTTGAGGAACTCGAAAAATTCTATGGGCATCTCAACCCGGATGACTGGGTTACAATCATAAAATTCAAGGTACTAGAAAAACTAGACAAGCTAGAGCCGAGAGATCCATATCTAGGCTTAAAGCCAGTAGACATAGCTAGGATAGCTCTAAGATACCTAGACGACTTAACTGAAGAAGAAAGAAACATCTTACTAGAGCTGACTAGATGCACAACTCTGAGGAGGACAGCTAAGAAGCTATATGGAGATCCTCTTAAAAGGCATTACATTAGAAGAGTCATTAAAAAAGCTTTGAGAAAACTACTACAGAAGAAGATATTAAGGATTGAAGAAGGAAAGTTCATAAGCTACGATAGGAGAAGTGAAGTTGACCCTCAGAAATAGGAGTATAATATACAGGCCATTCACTTTAACCTACCTTCTAGTCCTATTCATATCAACCCTCGCATTATTCCTCATAATGATATACACTGTTCCAATATTAGTTAGAGGCTTAAGAATTCCACCGCCCATAGCTCTATTAATATTCTACTTAACTCTAATTGGAAGCTATGTGAACATTCCATTGACAAGTATTGAGACAGTAGAGCCGACCGTCACATTCAAGCAAGTTAGATTCTTCGGCATAACCTGGATTATACCTGAACTCGGGTGGGGAGTTAGGGAAACAATTATAGCCATAAATTTTGGCGGAGCAATAATTCCAACAGCATTGTCGTTATTCCTACTCCTTTACAACATACCTAAATACGAGCCGTCACCATTAGCAACTTACGTTAAAGTCGCTATTGCACTCATATTAATATCATACTTCATGAAGAAGACTGCAAGAATCGTTCCTGGACTTGGAATCGCCGTTCCTGCGATGCTACCTCCAATAGTAACAGCAATAATATCTCTAATACTCTACCAAATACCTCCACAGAGCAATCCATCAGTTATAGCTTACATCTCAGGAACATTTGGCACCTTAATTGGAGCAGACTTGCTCAACTTGAGAAACGTGACCAAGGTGAGAGCAAGAATAGTGAGTATTGGTGGAGCAGGAACTTTCGACGGCATCTACCTCACAGGACTAATTGCAACAGCTCTAACCCTAATAGCATAAGTAATTGTGAATTATTCCAAAATTATTTTACCCTAATTTTAGGGTAGTTAATTGTGATCAGGTATGACGACTCTACTTGATCCTCTTGAAGTTAGGGGAGTTATCTTCAAAAATAGGATTGTCATGCCTCCAATGGCTACCGAATTAGCGACAGAAAATGGCGAAGTTACAGACCAGCTGATAAAGCACTACGTAGAGAGATGCGATAAAGTGGGTTTAATCATAGTTGAACACTCATACGCATCTATTGAAGGCAAGTATTCTCCAAGGCAGCTAGGAATATATGACGACAAACTTATCGACGGACTATCAAGGCTAGCAAGAGAAATTAAAAAACGCGGAGTAATCGCAGCCATTCAGATAAATCATGCAGGAGGAAAATCCTCAAGCAAAATTACAGGTGTAAAGCCGATTGCACCATCAAGTGTAATTGTTCCAGGAGGAGTTGAAGAGCCTTCAGAAATGACTTTAGGAGATATCGAGCGCGTGCAAGAAGCATTTGAAAAAGCCGCGAAAAGAGCGGTTAAAGCAGGCTTCGACGCCATTGAAATCCACGGGGCGCACGGATTCCTATTAAACCAATTCCTATCACCGATAACTAATAAGAGATTGGATGCATACGGAGGCACATTAGAAAAAAGGATGAAGTTTCCACTCGAAGTCGTTGAAAGAGTGAGAGAGGCAATAGGAGATAAACTGCTATTATACAGGCTTGGAGCAGATGACATGATGCCAGAAGGATTAACAATAGAAGAAAGCAAGAAGTTCGCAGTTAAACTCGAAAAACTTGGTGTAGACATAATTGATGTATCAGGAGGACTATGCGGTTCGAGGCCTGAAAAC
>QMRA01000040.1:0-6453 GCA_003649155.1 Thermoproteota archaeon
CAATCAGCCATACCTAGCACTTTGTAGATGAAAGCCATTATGTCTGCATGTTCTTTGATTTTTGTTTTTGGCGTTGCTCCTGAATGGCCACTTGAGGTTTCTACTCTTAATAGGACTGGCGCATTTACTTCCTTTAGTTTTGCAACAAATTTGAATGCATGCGCTGGGTGTACTCTGTCGTCGTGGAGGCCGGTGTATACGAGGATGGGTGGATATTTTACTTGTCTAACATTATGGTATGGAGAATACTTTAAGAGATATTCTGCGTCCTTAGGATTGTCTGGATCTCCATATTCCGGGATCCATGCTTTTCCTATGTAGAGTTTATGGAATCTCATCATGTCTATGACTGGGTATCCTATGACTGCTCCATCTAGTAGTTCTGGCTTTTGAGTTAGTACTGCGCTTACTAGTAGGCCGCCGTTGCTTCTTCCTATAGCAACGACTTTGGCGCCTTTATCTTTGAAGTACTTTATTGCTGCGATGAAGTCGTTGAAAACGTTTTGCTTTTTGTCTCTCATTCCGTCTTTGTGCCATTTTTCTCCGTATTCTAGTCCTCCACGTATGTTGGCTACGACGTAAACTCCTCCATCTTCGATGAATGGTATTATGCTTGCATCATATACTGGTGTCTTGGAGATTCTAAATCCGCCATAACCATAAACTAGAACTTTTTCTAACTTAGTTTTACGCTTTTTAGCGATAAACATGTGTATCCTTGTCCCGTCACTTGATTTTGTCCATGCTTCTTCGACGATGAAGTCATTTGCAATTTCTCTAGAGTCTATTAGTTTGAGGGTTTTTCCATTATAGGTGTAGAGCCGGTATGGAGTGAAGAATGACTCGTAAATGAATGCGGCTTCGTCACCTTTTGAATTTAAGTGCTTCACGGTTCCTGGAACATCAAACTTTACTTCGTCTTCAAGCTTTCCATTCAATGAAAACGTCCTGAGAATAGATGACGCATCTTTGAGATAGTGAGCTACGATTTTACCATTAACTGTGACTGCCTCTTGAAGTGGATAGTCCTGTTCATCTACAACTGTTTTAATCAGACCATTTGATATTGCTATGATTTTACCTAGACCATCATCTTCATACGAAGCTATCAAGTAGGTTTGATTAAGGTAGTCTATTGGCGCTGCAATTAAATTGTCGCCATAAATTTTATTCCAGCTTTCTGGATTCTTTAAATCTCCTCCATATACTGTGCTTTTACTCCATCCATAGCTTACATTTAATAGTGCCTTTGAATTGTCGCTTGAAGGCTTGATGTCGATGAAATATGAAGTAGGTATTCCTTCGCCCCACACCATCTCATCTTTGCCACTTTCTCTGAGCATCACTCTGGTCGTTGGAGGAGCTACTCCATCAGGCGGGGGTTCTTCACGGAACAATTTTACGTAATAATATCTGTCTTTTTCTAGCCAAACTATGTCCCAAACGACTCCTTTAATTTCATCTACTTCCTCTCTAGTGTCTACGTCGATTATCTTCAGTAATCCTACATCTGCACCACTTTTTGAGTAAGAGAATGCTAGCTTACTTCCATCTTTAGACGCTTGTATCCCCTTGATAACAATTTCTTTGCCCAGATCTTTTGAGTCTATCAGCTCTACAATTTCACCATTTTGAAGGTATAGTTTTATTTTGAAAGAGTTTTCTTCACGAATTAGCGTAAAGCATCCTCGCTTTGAAATTGAGGTTGCAAGTATGTATGGAATTGAATAATATTTTTCTATTCTTGTCACAAGCTTACTCGATAATTCTCTTAGGACCGTCTTTGTGCGCTTGTTTTCATTTAATGCCCAGTCTATAACTTTGGGATCTTCTAGGTTTTCCATCCAAACATACGGATCTTCAATTACACTCATGTTGATCATCCACCATTCATGGTCTTATTACTAAGTTATCCTAACAAAAGTATAAAGTGCATAGAAATAAGTTATATCTAAGCTGATTTGCGCCCTAGTTTACTGATTATTTCCTCTGCGATTTGTAGAATAATTTTCGTTGCAGGTGCATCCTCATACTTTATTATGAAAGGTTCACCTTTATCGTTGCACTCACTTATTCTTGGGTCTATTGGGATTGATCCTAGGTATGGAATGTTCATTTCTACAGCTATTTTTCTTCCTGCTCCTTCACCGAATATGTTATAAGTTGTCCCGCACTTTGGGCATGTGAAGCCATTCATGTTCTCTATGATTCCTAATATTGGAACGTTTAGCTTTTGGCAGAATCTTACTGCCTTTTTAACTACTACTCTGGAGAGGTCTGAAGGTATTGTCACTATTACTGCTCCTGACATATTCTTAATGTACTGAGCAATGCTTAGTGGCTCGTCACCAGTACCAGGTGGAAGGTCGACATAAAGGTAGTCTAGTTCTCCCCAATTGACATTTGCTAGGAATTCGGCAATGAGTCTTCCTTTAAGAGGACCTCTCCAAATTACTGGTGCATCTTCTTCTGGAAGTATAAATTGAGTGGAAACTACCTTCAAGTTTAATGGCCCTATTACTGGCACGATACCTAGTGGGCTTATAAGAAGCTTAGATTTCTCTAATCCGAGAATTTTAGGTATTGATGGTCCATGAATATCTGCGTCCAGTAGACCAACCTTCTTGCCCTTAACTGCGGTTGCCAGTGAAAGTGAAGCTGCAACTGAGCTCTTTCCTACGCCTCCCTTTCCACTTACTATCATTATTTTATGCTTGATTTTGCTCATCTTGCTCTCTATCGACTTTAGCAGTTCTTCAAATGGTCGTACGCCTTTACTCAAGCAATCACCCTCTTAAATTGCAAAACAAATAAAGAGAAGGAGAATTTAGCAGTTGCGCTTACCATCCATACATTTGATAAGGCCATAGTTTAGGAGGCATCATGTAACCCATCATGGGCATCCAAAATGGTCGTGCTGACATATATGGATAGTACATGGGCCACCTCATCCATGGATATCCATAGCCGATATTTTGATAGTACCATGGTGCTCCGAAGAGCCACCAGCAGGATCCTCTACCGAATAGCCATCCTGGCCTCATCCATGGGGGTAAGTGACTGAAGGGGCCTCTACCTGGCCATGGGCCGATCCAACCCCTCCTTCCTCTACCCCAACCCCAAGCCATACGTTTTCACCTCCTTGGCAAGCGTAGTATGAAGATGAATATAAATTTTGTGCAATTGCACAAAATTTTCATATGTAACAGCTTCTAGTAGATCTAAGATAATAATTGCATTACTTAGTTAATGCTTGAGGTTTTACACTCTACTTCGTCGACGCAATCAATAAATTTCATGGTAAATACAATGGGTATTGGTGGTTAAATGAGTTTAGAAGCATGGTCTAAGAGGTATGAGGATGTAAGAGCAGCATTAATGGAGCAGTACTTTAATCATAGAGCAGGCTTACCGTACGATAAGGAGCTTATGGAGAAATTATCCAAAGAATTAGCCAATATTTGTAGAGAATTCTTAGAGAATTTCAATGAGCCTAGGAGCATGTACCTCGCATGTATACATGAAGTTGCGCGTGATGAGCGACTGAAAGTTGAAATTGAATTTGAAGAAAAGCGTATGGAGATAATCAAGAGTGAAACATTCACACTAAACGGGATGCCAGTTAACTGGGGGAGCTGGAGGAAATTCAACGCGAAAGTCGATGACCCTGAAAAGAGGAAGAAACTCTTTGACGAATTCATCTCCAAGGCAAAGCAATTAGCACGTTTAGTCGATGAGAGAATGAGAATTTCAAGAGAAGTATATGCAAGGTATGGATTAACGCCACTAGACGCTTACCTAGAATTGGAAAAAATATCGTATGAAAAGCTGTACTCTATTGTTGAGAAAATAGGTTTAGGAGCTAAAGAAGCCTACTTGAAAGCTGCAGAGCACTACGCACCAGAAATACTAGGAAAAAAGAAGGTTGAGTATTATGACGACTACTACACTTGGAGAGGAAGAATTTACAGGCCGCTAAACAAATACTTTGAACACCTAGATCCAGTAGAGAAAGTTATAGAGCTCCTCAAAGGATTAAACATTGACCCCTCAAAAATCAAAGTGGATGCAGAGGATAGAGAGAAGAAAAGCCCAAGTGCATTTTGCTTCTGGATAAGAGTTCCAGACGACGTCAGAGTAGTGTATAGGCGAGTAGCCCCCTTCACAGACTTCGGCTCAGTATTCCACGAGTTCGGCCACGGACTTCATGGAGTATCAGCAAAGCGGGAAGACCCCGTTTGGAAAAGATATGTTGTTCCAATGAGCGTAGCAGAGACATTCAGCTACTTGACTGAATACCTACTAGAGGATGATGTATTTCTGAAGGAGGAATTAAAATTACCAGAAGAAGCTGTAAGGGAAATTATTGATAGAAGGCGATTCATGCACCTCGTATTCGCAACATTCTACGCAGCGAACAGCTTAATGAAAATAGAGTTCTGGAAGTACAATTACACAGCTGAAAAAGCAGCTGAAAGATATCAAGAACTAACCAAAAAGTTCTTCATAGAAGTTCCAGGAGAATATTGGCTTCTCCACCACATAATGCCAAGCTACGACATATACTCGCCAAGCTACGTAGTAGCAGCAGTGAGAATGGCAGCCATAAGAAAGAAACTCAAAGAAGAGTTTGGAGAAGCATGGTGGAGAAGCAAAGAAGCTGCAGAAATGATCAAAGAGATGGCTGCAGCTAGAGGAGAATTTGATGTAAAAGCATGGAAACTTGATCCCAAAATTTACTTAGACGATATTAAAGATATAAGTATTTTAAAATAAATCAAATAAAAATGAACATATAAAAAACATAACTCTTTTATATTTTTATTATTTGCACTAATATTAAAGTGCATATGTAGAGTGCTATTGACATTGGGAATATTATCCATATTCCAAATAAGTCTACGAATAGAGAGGTGATAATGGGCATTAAAATTCCAGAGATGCTGATTGGTATAAAATAGGTGCTGTAAGCTGTTCCTCTAGCTCCTGAAGGAATAATTTTTGCCACTAATGAACTTGAGATCGGCATTGTCATTGTATTAAGTATACCATAAGTTAGATAGAAAATTACTACAAGAATAGAGGAGGGAGCAAGCAAGAGTATTGTCAAAGTTATTAAAATAAATATAAATATTACAGTGAAAGCTTTTCTCCATCCTAACTTATCTCCAAGAAAGCCTCCTATAAGTGAACCAATTAATCCAATCAGTGGACTTAAGCCAAAGATTACGCTAGCAATACTTGGAGAAATTCCTTTCCCTATTGTTAAATATGTAGTCATAAAAGTGGAAATGCTAGAGCTAGCAGCAGTTCTAATCGAAATAAATAGTAGAAGCGATATGAAAGTTAATGTAAAAATCGATTTTAAGGGCTCTGAGACGCTTTTTTGAGACATCCTTTCCTCATGAACCTCAAATTTAAAGTTAAGAAGCATTATCAAAAAGGCAATTAAGAATATTGGTATAAGCCAAAAAGCATAAGTAAATTTCCAATCAAACCAGGTCAAGACGAATCCAAGAGATATTGGCCCTAATGCTACGCCAAGTGTTCCACAAGCACCATGCAAACCTAAACCTCTACTCCTAAAATCTTCAGGTAAAACGCCTACAGCTGCACTTAAAGCAGGAGGATGATATAAAGTTGATGAGATAGCAATTAGAGAAAAACCAACAAATAAACTTGCAATCGAAGGATATAAGAAAATTATTAGACCAGCCATGCCTTCAAGAATTAAGCTAATTGAGATAAGCTTTCCAGCATTCAATCTATCAGCTAACAAGCCACTCGGGATCGATAAGAAGAGCTGAAGAAAGCGGGGAATCGAAACAAGTAATCCAGCTTGAAATGCAGATAGATTAAATTTACTCATCAGTATTGGAAGTAAAGCAAAAGGAGTATAAGTGAACACATGAATTAGGGTATGGGTTGAACAAAGGAAAGCTAGATAAACTTTAGAGTTGACGCGCACTCATGAATCCCTCGCATTACAAGTATTTTTCAAAGTTTATAATCAATGCTTTAAATCATTTACTTAAGTGTTTAAATTTAAGTGAACTATTTGGCGATTAGTTGTTTATTTTAGTTATCAGGGAATTCTATGATTCTGTTTCTTTTCGCTTCAATGTACCAATTTTATGGGTGTACTCACGCTTAAGATAAAGAATGCAGGGGCTTACTGAATATTCAATGTATGGTAAACGAGCAAGAAAAGCAATGATAATAGCACCTGTGCCAGCCCAATCTGATTGATGCAAATCTTTCTTATAATGTAGAAAACCTCTTTTGAGTAGAGCTTCCCAAAAAGGCTTAAATCGCTTTTTACTTAAAACTCTAGTTTTCTTTGTTTTCTCGGAGTAAACTATTATTCGGTCGTCTTTAACATCTACAATTTTTACTTTAATCCCTAAACCTAAAGTGGAAATTGAATCTAACATTCTAGCAATCCGAATAATG
>QMRA01000041.1:0-6387 GCA_003649155.1 Thermoproteota archaeon
GTAATAATAGACGACAGGCCAGAATACCTTGGAATGCTCAGGAAAGCAGCCGACTACATCACTTGGGGAGAAATAACACCAGAGACACTAGCACTACTACTAAAAAGGAGAGGAGAACTAAAAGGAGGTAAAAAACTAACTGAAGAGTACATTAAAGAGAAACTCGGATTAAACAGCATAGAAGAGCTAGCACAAGCAATATTTGAAGGCAAAATAGGGCTAAAAGACATTCCAGATCTAAAGCCGGTATTCAGACTACACCCACCAAGCGGAGGATTCAAAGGAAGCACCAAAAAGCACTTCAAAGCTGGAGGCGAGCTAGGCTACAGGGGACTAGCTATCAACGAGCTAATAAAGAAAATGTGCTAACCAATTTGGAGGCCTAATTTCATGCTTGATGAAGATTGGCATGAAGACTTCGATGAAGATGAATTCTTCGATAACATCTTCGACGAATTAGACAGCATAAACGACGTTATAATGAGGATAATAGAAGAACTCCTCGATCAAACCCCCAACAAGGAACTCAAAGAACCACACATATACAGTTTCTCAATCTCAATAACCCCTGAAGGCAGACGCGCCATAGAAGAATTCAATGAAATAGGCTTTGAAGCTATAGATTTTGAAAATGAGGAGCCCCTTTTAGACATAATTGAAGATAAAAACAACTTGAAAATTTACGTCGAGCTCCCCGGATTTAAGAAGGAAGATATCAAAATCAAGGCAACAGATAAAAAATTAATAGTTGAAGCTCACGTTCAAGATAGAAAGTATTATAAGAAGATAATCTTACCATCAAAGGTTAAGCCTGAAACAGCTAAAGCAACATTTAGAAATGGCGTGCTCGAAGTATGCTTTGAAAAGAAAACTCGAAAGCTTTGGAAGAAGCTTAGAAGGTGAAAGCAATGGTCGTTAGAAGAAGGAAGAAAATAAGAAAGTATAGGGGAAGTAGAACGTGCGGATGGGGAATAACTGGACAGCATAGAGGACGTGGACTAAAAGGCGGATTCGGCAAAGCTGGAAGACACAAGCACCTCTGGACATGGGTGGTAAAGTACGCTCCAGACTACTTCGGGAAGAAGGGATTCAAAACTCCAATATCAACAACTCCAAAAATAAACGCAATAAACGTTGGGCAATTAGATGAAATTGCAAGCGAACTCGCAAGAAGAGGATTAACCGAAGTCAAAAACGGAAAAATCGTGGTTAATGTAGTTAAGCTAGGATATAATCGAGTTTTAGGATCTGGAAAAGTCACAAAGCCACTAGTAGTAATAGCCCCATACTTCTCAAAGAAAGCTGAAGAGAAAATAGCTCAAGCAGGCGGAGAAGTAATTAAGCTATAGTAGTGCAATTAAACCTGTAGAGCGTGAAGCCATATGGGGCGCGCAGTAGAAATAATCGAATCCATAGTCAGAGTAGTTCCAGAAGTCACAAGACCTGAAAGAAAACTCGCCTTAAGAGAGAGAATTATCTGGACTGCAATAGTCCTCACCATCTACTTAGTTATGAGCGAAATACCCCTCTACGGAATCACTAGAGGAGTAGGTTACGACCCATTCCTATACATGAGAATGCTATTTGCAGCTAAAAGAGGAACACTAATGGAACTTGGAATAGGTCCAATAGTCACTGCAGGCCTAATAATGCAGCTCCTAGTTGGAGCAAGAATTCTAGACCTAGACTTCTCAGACCCGAGGGATAGAGCCCTCTTCACTGGAGCACAAAAATTAATGGCAATATTATGGGGAGGAATTCAAGCATTTGCATACATTCTCGGAGGAGCATTTGGCCCATTACCACTCGACGCAGCAATACTGGTATTCGTACAGCTGATAGCAGCATCAATCATAGTAATGCTCCTAGACGAAATGATCCAAAAAGGATGGGGAATAGGAAGCGGAGTAAGCCTATTCATAGCAGCAGGAGTAGCCCAGCAAATAGCATGGCACACATTCGCCCCAATATACGCTAACGACGGAAAATACTTAGGAGCAGTACTAGCATTCATACAAACCCTAGTCACCGGGGGAGACATTTGGAGTGCATTCGTCAGACCAGGAACTCTGCCGAGCATGGCAGGACTACTCACCACCATCGCAATATTCATAATAGTAATATATCTCGAAGGAATGCGAATAGAAGTTCCAGTCGCATTCCCAAGATATAGAGGGCTTAGAACTAAAATACCACTAAAATTCCTATACGTGTCAAACATACCAATAATATTCACTTCAATGCTATTCGTAGACCTAAAAATCGTATCCCTACTAGTTTGGAGGCAATTCAACCCAGATAACACGAACATATTCCTAAACTGGCTAGGAATGTTCAACGCAACAGACAACAGCCCAATAGGAGGACTAGCTTACTACGTCACTCCCCCAACAGGATTGTCGTCAGTGATGCAAGACCCACTTCACCCACTAATATACAGCATAATCCTAATAATTAGCTCAGTAGTTTTCGCAGTCATATGGGTAGAAGCATCAGGACTAAACCCAGCAGACCAAGCACAGCAGCTCGTACAAGCAGGATTACAAATACCTGGATTCAGGAGCTCACCAAAAGTAATTGAGAGAATTCTGCGCAAGTACATTCCAACACTAACAGTACTTAGCGGCATAATAGTCGCACTAATAGCAGCAATCGCAGATGTAATAGGGGCAATAGGGTCAGGAATGGGAGTGCTACTCACAGTAGGAATACTCTACCAGTACTGGAGCATTCTAACTCAAGAGCAAGTAGAAGAGCTATACCCAGTAGTGCGAAGAATAATGGGAGAAAAGTAGCAATATTTTTAACTATGATATAAATATCTCAAACAGTCATAAGCTCCACAGTGAGCGTGGCAAAATGCTAGATTGGCTCGTAAAAATAATATCAGATTTCCTAGGACCATACAAGTACCCACCACTATCCACGATCTCAGTCCTAATTATAAGCATAGGAGTAGGCCTCACATCAGTACTAGCAAACTTCCTTCTAGTAGACGTCAAGAAGCTCAGAAGCTACTCAGAAGAGATAAAAGAGTGGAGAAGAGAAATGCGAAAGGCATTATTGAGTGGAGATAAAAAGCAAATAGTTAAACTGCGAAAAAAGGAGCCTTACATAAGGAGGATTGAAGCCGAAGTAATGGCTGAGAGGATGAAGCCATCACTCATATTCATGCTCCCCTTATGGATATTCTTCATAATATTCGCAGGAGCATTCACAACTGAAATAGGATATGTAGCTCAACTCCCATTCTCCATCCCATTCGCAGGAGATAAAGCTAATTTCGTAACCTGGTACATCATATGCTCAATCTTAACCCTCCCACTCCTTCAAAAAGCATTTAAGTTGTCATTCTAAGGTGAAGAACATGCCTCGAGGAGCACTCAGATCAAGAAGCTTAAGAAGGAGATACGTGAAAACTCCAGGAGGAAGAATAGTCATCCACTACTTCAAGAGAAGGCCAAACCCAGCTAAATGCGCAATATGCAAAAAAGAGCTCCACGGAGTACCAAGGCTAAGACCATCAAAGCTCAGAAAACTACCTAAAAGCTCTAGAAGGCCTACAAGGCCATACGGAGGAAATCTCTGTCCAGCATGCCTAGAGAGGCTATTAAAGATGGCAGTTAGGGAGGCAGCAACCTAGTTGAAGATGAAAATAGTAATAACAGTAAGCGGCCCTCCAGGCTCAGGAAAAACAAGACACGCAAAAAGGCTAGCCGAAATCTTCGGATTAAGATACTTCTCAACTGGAAAGTGCTTTAGAGAACTGGCACTAAAGCACGGAATGACACTAGAGAAATTCCACCTAAAAGCTGAAGGAGACAGCAAGTACGATATTGAGGTAGACAGAAAAACACTAGAGGAAGCCAAGAAGGGCAATGTAGTTCTAGACGGCCACCTAACCGGATGGATAGCGAGAAAGTACGCAGACATAAAAATATACTTAACAGCACCACTCAAAGTAAGAGCTGAAAGAATAGCTAAAAGAGACGGCAAAACCTTCGAAGAAGCATTAGAGGAAATAAGAGTAAGAGAAGAAAGCAATAAGAAGAGGTACATGAAGTTCTACGGAATAGACCTCAACGACCTAAGCATATACGACATAATAATAAACACCGAAAAGTGGAGTGAAGAAGTAGTCGAAGAAGTACTAGTAAAACTAGTTAAAAGCTATCTTGAAGAGAAGAAATAGCGAAACTCTTTTTAATTTCAATGAAACTTAGATTAGCAGCCCAAGAGAGGCGGTAAAATATGGCTGCAATCGAAATTGGCAGAATATGCGTGAAATTGAGAGGAAGAGAAGCAGGGAGAAAGTGCGTAATAGTAGACCTTATAGACGACAAATTTGTGCTAATAACAGGACCAAAAGACGTGAGCGGAGTAAAGAGGAGGAGAGTGAACATCAAGCACATAGAGCCAACCCAAGACAAGATAAAAATACCAGTAGGAGCAAGCGACGAAGAAGTTAAAAAAGCACTAGAAGAAGCAGGACTACTAGAGAAAATGCGAGAAATAGTAAAAATAGCAATAAGCTAAGCTAATTCTATAAACCCGAAGCCAACTTTATTATTGGAGGAGAAATATTTGGGAGATAAGAGAATACTGCCAGCAGATGTCAAAAGGGAAGTACTAATCAAAGCTGAAGAACCAACAAACCCAGAATACGGATGCCCACCAAATGCAAGACCAATAGAGAAATACATACAACTAGGAGTAATAAATCTAGATAAGCCACCAGGTCCAACCAGCCACGAAGTAGTAGCATGGGTAAAAAGAATACTAAAAGTCAAAAAAGCAGGCCACGGCGGAACCCTAGAGCCCTAAACGGGCGGGGAAATCCGAAAGTAACCGGTATATTGCCTGTTGCACTAGAGAATGCCACTAAGGCACTAAGAGGAATAGTACACGCAGGAAAAGAGTACATATGCGTAATGCGCCTACACGCACCAGTAAGCGAAGAAAAGCTAAGAAAAGTATGCGAAGAATTCCAAGGACCAATATATCAGCGTCCACCACTAAAATCATCAGTAAAAAGAGTAGTCAGAATTAGGACAGTCTACTACATAGACATTCTCGAAATCTCCGGCAAAGACGTGCTAATGAGAGTCGGCTGCCAAGCAGGAACCTACATAAGAAAACTGTGCCACGACATCGGAGAAGTATTAGGCGTAGGAGCACACATGCAGGAACTAAGAAGAACAAGGTCAGGACCATTCAAAGAAGACGAAACGTTGGTAACACTACACGATCTAAAAGACGCATACGACACATGGATCGAAGAAGGAGATGAAAAACCGCTAAGAAAAGTAATACTACCAGTAGAAGCAGCAGTAGCCCACCTACCAAAGATAGTTATAAGAGACAGCGCAGTAGACGCAATATGCCATGGAGCAGACCTAGCAGCACCAGGAGTACTAAGATTAGAGACGGGAATAAAGCGAAACAGCCTAGTAGCAATAATGACGCAAAAAGGAGAACTAGTAGCACTAGGAGAAGCAAAAATGACGAGCAAACAAATACTCGAAGCAGACAAAGGAATTGTAGCAAAAACAGTGAGAGTAATAATGGACAGAGGAACATACCCCAAAATGTGGAGCAGCTAAAAATCCAATCAAGACAAACTAAAAATACCTATAAACACCCATTTGAATTAGAGCCGGGGTAGCCTAGCCAGGATTAAGGCGCAGGCCTGGAGAAAGACTCCCGTAAGCCTGTGCCCCATACGGGGCTCGCGGGTTCAAATCCCGCCCCCGGCGCCACATAAATAAACATGACTTCTCCCAGCATTACCAACGTTAACTAGGAGTTTTAGTGGTGAAGTACTCTTCAAACTGCTCCACATACTTATAGCCCGAATCAGGAAAAACGAGCACATACACTCCAGGTCTTTCAGCAATCCTAGTAAATGCATGAACAACAGCTCCAGCACTAAGCCCTATCAGTAAACCCTCATTCCTAGCAATTTTTATCACCCCTTCAATCGCCTCATCCCTCTTAACGTCAACTATTTCATCAAATTTAACCCAATGAAACCACTTCATTCCAGTCTCTACTCTCCGTATTCCAGGAATAACTTCATTTGGGGCTGGCTCAACTCCAATTATCCTCACATCATCGCCATACTTGCTCTTAAAGTACATTGAAATAGCACCCATATGACCAGAAGTCCCTAAAGCCCCAATAATGCAGCTAGGCTTCAAACCCATCGACATCAACTGCTCATCCAACTCCTTAGCAGTATACTTTAAGTGAACCTTAAAGTTGGCGTCATTTTCAAATTGATTTAAATGTAGTGCTCCGTCAGCCTTAGCCCTAGCGTCAACATCACCTATAATTTCAATAGTTAAGCCAGCCGGAACCCTCACAACTTCAGCTCCAAGAACTCTA
>QMRA01000042.1:0-6363 GCA_003649155.1 Thermoproteota archaeon
ATTCTTTAGTGGTCATTTTCACTCCAGCAACGGCCACAGGAGTTGCGCGTATTTTCCACCTTAGCCCTCTGCCTATAATGAATGCTATTACACCCATGAATGGCTTAATTCCCTTAATTGCTATTGGTCTTGATGTTATATGGACTCTACCTAGCGAGTATGTCTTGTCGCTGTCGACGATGAGAACACCTACCTTCTTCCCTGTTTTCTCGTAGATTTCATGAACTATTTTCTCAGCGATTTCTTGTGGGTTCTGTAGAGGTAGGCAGGCATAGCTGTATGGCACATTTGTTAAGTCTATTCCTCCTTCAGAGTAATGCTTTAATGCTTGAAATACACCTGCAAGTCTTAGGCAAATCTGCTTGTGTGCAGCTCCTTCTTTAAGCGGGTATCTTCTAAGGAAGTTTATTGTTTTCAGTTTGAATCTGCAAAGGGGTCCAAGTATGTATGCCCAGATTATCCTCATCAGGAAGAATGTTATGATTATGGAGTAGATGCTAGGTTTAATTTTTGATTCATCAATTAAATTTCCATGAGCTATCGATAATGCTTTCTCTGAAATAACAATTATGTCGCCATCTTTAGCTACCTTATCAGCTACAGCGACCAAATATTTTAAGTAGTTTTCACCTGGAAGCCAGTACCTCGTATTTATTGCTTTTCCCTTAAGTTTCAATTCGGATTCCCTCGTTAGTTATTGTCCTACTGCTATTTACTTTACTAGTTCTCATATATTGACGTTAATATGTTACGATGTGCTATTGTTCAACTGATAATCCTCTCTCTTTAGATTTTAAGTTCACTATACCACTTCACGTATAGGTCTATTTTACTTAGCATGTCATTATAACTAGTTACGATTCTTGATTTTCTGATGTCTTCAAATATACTGAGGTCAATTTCTCCTCTAACTACTTCTTTTTCGTTAATTCTGCCTTCAATTATTAATCCATTTGGTGGTAATGGCTCCTGGCCAGGGCAGATAATTGCCGAGGACCCATACGCTTTTAGCTCTGGAATGCCAATATCCCCGAAGTTAGCTGAATGCACAGCGTAGATTTGATTTTCAATAGCTCTGGCGTGGCAGCTGTACCTTACTCTCCAAAATCCATGCTCAGAAGTCGTGTATGATGGGCAGAAAATCACTTCAGCGCCCTAACCAACTCTGGGAATTCTACGTCATAGCATATTGCTACGCCAATTTTCACATCTCTGACTTTGAAGACATTCAAATCTCTTCCGCCACTATAACCCCACAGCTTTTCTGGCGTTGTGGAATTGATCTTGTCCTGCTCATACACCTCGCCACTAGGAGTGCAAAATATTGCTGTATTGTACATTCTTCCATTTCTAATATTAGCGTGAGAGCCTGCAATTATGTAAGAATTTAATTCTCATGCTTTTTTAAAGTAGCTCTCTATTTCATCATAGTGCTTAGCCATTTTCAGTGTTTTCTCTTTCAGGTCTCTGCCTTCAACTAGTGTAAGTAGTTGAATGCTGAATGCTTCTGGAAATACTATGACATCAACCCCTTTAGCTTCATCTAAGTAGTAGTCGATTTCTTCATAAAATTCCCTTAACTCTTTAATTGGCTTTTGCTCATATTGAATTGTAGCAATTCTCAGAATGCGAGTAGACACCTAAATCACCCTAATTAATTAAAAATTAGGTTATTATAAGTATTGATTACATTTAGTTTAAAATTCCACTTTCCTTCTCTTCTTAATCCGACCTTGTACTTCGGCTTCCACCATAACTATTTATATAATTCGGATTAGACTGCTAATTGATGGTGAGTAGGAGAGTTATTGAAGTTGAGGACTTAACTAAGCTTGCACTAGTTTCCGATCCACAAATATCACCCATGGCCGATAAAATTGCTTTCAACATAACTACTATGAGCTTAGAAGAAGACGACTACATTAGTAGAATCTGGATTTACGACTTGAGAAACGGAGAGCTTTACAGTTTAACTAATGGCCCTAAAGACACTAATCTCAGGTGGAGCTGCTCAGGCAAATACATTGCATTTACTTCTAGAAGAACTTTGAAAGAGCAAGAGAAGGGCAGCGAGCTATGGGTAATGCGTTTAGACGGCGGAGAAGCAAGACTAGTTGTTAAAAGGAAAACACCAATAACGCAGATTGAGTGGCTTCCTGGAGATAGAAGAATAGCAATGATATCAGCTGCCGGAGAGTTTCAGGAGGACGTTAAAATTATTGATAGGCTTCTATTCTGGTATAATGGCAAAGGTTTTATTCACACTTTCAGGCAACACCTATTTCTAGTCGACGTGCAGTCTGGCGATCTAACTCAAGTTACAAGTGGTGAAATAGATGTAAATTTCATTGCTGTTAGTACTGCTGGAGACAAGATAGCGTATATAGCAAAGCTTGATGATGCTAAACCCTATATAGCCGACCTTTTCGTTTACAACTTGAAAAGTGGGGAGCACATCAAACTTACAGATTCTAACATGGACATCGACTTTGTTTCTTGGAGTCCAGATGACAGTAAACTGGCATTTAGAGGGCATAACTTTAGGAGAGGCACTATATCACATCGGCACATCTATATTGTGCCTAGTGATGGTGGAGAAGTCGTGGATCTAACGGCTGATATAGATAGAAATACGCTAAACACTTTAAATAGCGATGTACGCGGACCTGGAAGAAGTAATGGTCCTAGATGGGTGGGAAATTACATATACTTTATAATTCATGACGGCGGATCAGTTAATCTTCACAGAATTAATGTTGATACAGGAAAAGTCGAAGCAGTAACAAAGGGTGAAAGAAGTGTTGAAGCATTTTCAGCGGCTAAAAGTGATGGCGTGCATGTAGTGGCCTTTACATCGATGAATGAACTAGAGCCTCCGGAACTTTATGTTTGGAAGAGCGGTCTAGGTGAAAAGAAGTTAACTAACTTCAATGAAGCGTTGCTATCTACACTGAAGTTGTCTAAACCAATTAACTTCAAATTCAAAGCAAGCGATGGCACGTTGATTGAAGGATGGATTATGAAGCCACCTGAATGTAAAGGTAAAAAAGTTCCAGCGGTACTATACATTCATGGCGGCCCGAAAACTGCGTATGGATATTCGTTCATACATGAATTCCACTTGATAGCAGCGAAAGGCTACGCGTTAATCTACATGAATCCGAGAGGCAGTGACGGCTATAGTGAAGAGTTCGCTGACATTAGAGGTCACTATGGTGAGAGGGATTATCAAGACATAATGGAAGGTGTGGAATACGTAGTTAGGAACTTCAATTTCATAAATGGAGATCGCCTAGGTGTTGTTGGCGGATCATACGGTGGCTACATGGTGAACTGGATTGTAGGTCACACCGACAAATTCAAGGCTGCGGTTAGCATGAGAGGCATATCTAACTGGTTTAGCTTCTATGGTGTAAGCGACATAGGGTACTGGTTTACATTGGATCACATACTTGGAAGCCTAGAAGAGAAGCCGCTTACCAAAGAGAACATTTTGAAAATGGTCAATAAGTCACCGATAACTTATGCTGAAAACGTTAAGACGCCGCTTTTGATACTTCACAGCATTGAGGACTTGAGATGCTATTACGAGCAAGCGCTACAATTTTTCACAGCTTTGAAATGGCTTGGAAAGGAAGTTGAGTTGGTTCTTGTTCCTAAGGAAAACCACGATTTATCGAGGTCAGGTAAGCCTAAGCACCGTGTTGAAAGATTGAAGCAAGTGATGAAATGGCTTGATAAGTATTTAAAGGAAAAAGAAAAAGCTAGGACTTAATTTCAACTTTTTCTTAATACTTTTCCTGGAAGTTTTCCTGTGTGCTCTCCTTCCTCGATCACTAATTCTCCATTAACTAGTACGAACTTTATTCCCTCAGGATACTGCTTAGGCTCCAAGTACGTTGCTTTATCGATTATTTTGTCTGGATCAAATATCACTATGTCTGCCCAAAATCCAGGTCTCAGAATTCCTCTATCCATGAAGCCTACTTTTCTGGCGGGTAATGACGTCATTTTCCTTATAGCTTCTTCAAGCCTTAGCACTTTCATTTGTCTAACATAGACTCCAAGCACCCTCGGGTAGGTTCCATAACTTCTTGGATGTGGCACTCCTCTAGCCAGTGACCCGTATGGTGCTAAGGCGTATCCGTCAGTTGCAACCATAACCCACGGCTTCTTCATTATCTTTACAATGTTTTCTTCGCTTTGATTGAAGTTTATTATTCCAAGTGACGATTTTTCTTTAGTTGCTATTTCAACCAGCTTTATTGCCGCTTCATCAGGGGGTATTTTCCATTTCTCAGCTACTTGTTTAACCGTTAATCCTTCTAGCGTTGGGTCTGCCTCGAATCTTGATATTAGAGCTCTCTCCGGTCCTCCTCTTAATTCCATCACCCTTGCTAATTCCTCTTTAATTTTCGCTCTTGTTTCAGGATTTAGGAGCCTTTCAAGGAGTTTGTCTCTTCCTCCTTCAAATGCCCACTTTGGAATCCATGCCAATAATGATGTTCCACTTGCTTCGTATGGATATTGATCGGCCGTCACTTCAACTCCTCGAGCTCTTGCGTTCTCGATTAATTGTAACATTTCGTCGCACTTGCCCCATAATGGCTTCGCCAATATTTTGATATGCGATATTTCTACTGAAATTCCTGCTTTCTCTCCAATTTCAATTGCCTCTTTAATTGCCTCAATTAATCTGCCTCGATCTCCTTCGTCTCTAATGTGTGAAGTGTAAATGCCTCCCTTTTCAGCAACTACTTTAGCTATTTCGATTACTTCTTCAGTCTTAGCGTAGGATTGAGGGTCATATCGAAGCCCTGTAGAAAGCCCTACTGCTCCTTCATCTATTGACCTAGCTACGAGCGCTTTCATTTCTTCAAGCTCATATTTTGTGGGCTCTCGATTCTCATAGCCCAAAACTGCTATTCTAATATTTGCAAATCCAACAAGTGTAGCAACATTTAATGCAACGCCGTTTTCTTCAAGCTTCTTCAAGTACTCGTCTACATACGTCCAGTCGACTTTCAATCCATATAACTCAGCTATTTCTACTGCTCTCTCCTTCATTTCACCAATTAGAGGAGCTGCTGAGCTGCCGCAATTACCAACAATTTCGGTTGTCACTCCTTGCCTAATCTTACTTTCAGCCTTTGGATTTACGAGTAGCGTGTAGTCTGAGTGGCTGTGTATGTCTATGAATCCTGGACAAACAATTAATCCTTCAGCAGTTATTATTTGCTCAGCTTCAGCATTTCTCAACTTTCCCATCGCAACTATTTTGCCATTTTTAATTCCTATGTCTGCATAAAACCAGGGGTTTCCAGTTCCATCGACGATTTTTCCGCCAATAATGAGAGTGTCAAATTCCATTTTAATCGCCATTTTCAACTTATCTGTTGACCTTTTAACGATTACCTAAGCGATGTATAATTCTTAATATTTTACTTGTCATCTTAACTCCGCATCCAGTTAAAGGTATGCACACTACCCCTTCAATTTCGCCTACGCTACTCAACTTCATTAGTGCCGATACTGCTGTTGCTGATGTCGGCTCGACAAGCAGTCCAAGCTTAACAAGGCACTCAAGTCCATGTGCTATTTCCTTATCATTTACCGTCACAACTTTGCCCTCAGTGTTTTTAATTGCCTCTACCATTTGATTTATTCGTGGAGGGTTTGGAACTCTTATTGCATCTGCCAGTTTAGATCTTCCTTTGCCAGCTTTTGTCCCGTAAATTGCCTCATAGAGTGGCGCGCATCCTTCAGCTTGAACTGCAATTAATCTTGGCATATCATTGATCCAACCCGCATCAATTAACTCGTTAAACCCCTTGTATAATCCAAGCAGAAGAGTTCCATTTCCAGTTGGGACAATAATATTATCGGGCGTTTTCCAATTCATTTGCTCAGCTATTTCATAGGCTATTGTCTTGATCCCTTCAATGAAGAATGGATTCCATGCGTGACCAATGTAGTACTCGCCTTTACAAAGCTCTTTAACTGCTCTTTTAGCAGCTTCACTTCTACTCTCAGCTTCAACTAATTGTCCTCCAAATGTCATAATGATTTCCTTCTTCGCTTTCGGTGCGCTTTTTGGAACGTAAATTTTAGCTTGTATCCCTGCTGCGGTAGCGTAGGCTGATATTGATGCTCCTGCATTTCCAGACGAATCTTCGATTACTCTTCTAGCTTGTAAGCTTATTGCCCTAGTAATAGCTACGCTTGACCCTCTGTCCTTGAATGAACCGGTCGGATTTAAGAATTCAAGCTTCAAGAGAACATTTACATTGGCTATCTTTCTCCTAATCATTGGAGTACATCCTTCTCCGAGAGTTACCTTGAATTTCATGCTTGCAGGGATGA
>QMRA01000043.1:0-6354 GCA_003649155.1 Thermoproteota archaeon
TACATCAAGTGGAGGCTGAGAACTATTGAGGTAATGCTGAGTGAGGATGAGCTGTTGCCGGAAAAATTGAAGCCAAAATTAATTGAACTGCACAAACAATACTCTGAAAAATTAAAGTTTAAGCGAGATTGAAAGTCTCAACGCGTAAATTGTAGGTAGGGTGTGGAAGCGCGCCTCTGCAAGTAGTTCTGTTAAATTATATCTTCATTCGAGTTGAATCAGATAACTCGTGATAGTAAGTGTTTTGACTAGTTCTTCGATACTTAGATTGGTGGCTGAATTGAAGATTGCAGTTGGCTCCACAAATCCTGTCAAAATTGCAGCCACCAAAAATGTCATGAAGAAGATTTATGGAAACAGTGTAGAAGTCGTTCCAATTAAAGTTGAGTCTGGCGTTTCTCACACTCCAATTGGTGAAGAGGAAATCGTTAGGGGCGCTAAGAACAGAGCGATCAGAGCTCTCCAAGCTATTCAAGCCGATATTGGAGTTGGAATGGAAGGCGGCATCGTCAAGAAGTTCGGCGAGTGGTTTCTAACAGGGTGGTGCGCAGTCGTCGATAGGAGCGGTAAATTCTCCTTGGGTTCAAGCGTGTACATGCTTCTTCCAGATAGTGTTGTGGAGAGGGTTTTGAAGGGAGAAGAGTTGGGGGTGGTTTTCGACGATATAACTGGAATGCACGACACGAAGAAGACTATTGGAGCAATTGGAATTCTAACGAAGAGGCTGCTGACTAGGCAAAAAGCTTGGGAAGACTCTCTCATATACGCTATGGCTAGGAAGATAAGCCCTGAATTCTACTATTAAAGCTGGCCGGCTGCAATTAAAATTTAATCTTACTGTTCCAAGAAATTCTATTGTAAATTTCCACATTGGATAGGTGTTGAAGTTGAGTTTACTTGATGAAGTGGACCAGATGATTCTCAAGCTCCTACTAGAGGATGCCCGAGCGTCTATATCGTATATAGCTAGAGAGTTAGGTTTGAGCCGGCCCACGGTGAGGAGGAGGGTTAAGCGCTTAATCGAGAGGGGTATTATTAAAGGATTCTCAGTGGTAATTGATGAGAGTCTGCTCAAAGGCTTCCAGCTGGTATGCACTTTTAAGGCTTCCAATGTTGATGAAGTTGTAGGTGAACTGGAGAAGCTCAGTGAAGTTTCAGAGATATACTTGACTACAGGGGAGCGCAACGTCGTCTGCCTAGCTAGAATTGCTGACGTAAAGGCGCTTGAGGCTCTGCTTAACAAGTTTTCAAGCCTAAACGTCCCATTTGAAGTGAGCATAGTTTTAAAATCCATTAAGAAGCCCATCTCTCCAGAGTCCCTACGAATATTAAAGTTGAAGTGCGACTACTGCGGAAAGGAAATAATTGGCAAGCCGCTCACCTACACTCTACATAATAGGAAGTACTACCTGTGCTGTCCAATCTGCCTGCGAGAGTTCAGTAGGAAGATGAAGCTGGTAACTTAAAATTAGCCTTCCTTTCCACTTTGGAAACAATGAACCTTAACAGTAAGTATCACTACTAGCATAGTGGAGGTGAAGTAATTGGCTAAAGATCCTGTTTGTGGAATGGAAGTTAATGAAGAGACAGCTAAGCTCAAAGCTTGCTATGAAGGTAAGACATACTACTTCTGCTCTGAAGAGTGTGCAAAGGCATTCAAGGAGAATCCTCTAAAGTACACGTCATCTGATGATCCATGTCGACGCTGCGGAATTTGCTGTTAAAATAATTGCAATAACTGTAGTTTCAAGCGCTAATTCTCCCTCTTTTATAGCTTTGAGAGGTGTTTCAATATGATTAGTGATAGGAAGGCTATAGCCTTAAGAATTGCAGGCATGCACTGCGCCTCCTGCGCATTGAGAATAGAGGATAGGTTGAAGAAGCTGCCAGGCGTAGTGAGGGTGAATGTAAGTTTCGCCTCTGGGAAGGCGTATGTGGTTTTTGACCCTAAACTAGTCGAGTTAAGAGACATTGAGAAGGCGGTTGAAGAGCTTGGATACCAAGTTGTTTACGAGAAGGTTTCTCTCAAGGTTAGTGGGCTCAGAGACGTCTTCGACGCTAAAATGCTGGAGGAAGCTCTAAGTAAAGTTGAAGGCATAGTTAGGGCTTCAGCAAACTATGTTAAGAGCAACATTTTAATCGAGTATAATCCAGCCCTAACCTCGTTGGAGGATATTAAAGAGGTAATCTCAAATCTAGGCTTCGACATTACAAGTGAAGAATTCGAGCTCCCCACAGAGGAGGTTGAAGCTAAGAAGCTTAGAAATACTGCGCTAGTCGGTCTGGCTTTATCTGCGGTCATCATGATATTAAGCTCATCTGAGCTATCCCCCTACCTGCCACTAGCTAGAACCCCTCTTTCAGCCTACATCTCCCTCGCACTGGCAAGTGTCATTCAGGTTGGAGTAGGCTGGAGATTCTACCTAGGAGCATTGAGAGCAGCTAGAGGCAAAACTGCCAATATGGACACGCTAGTCTCACTGGGCACGACAGCTGCATTCGCATTAAGTGCATTCAACACGATTCCAACTCCTAGGTGGGAGGAAATATACTTTGACGCCTCAGCAATGGTGCTATCCCTCGTCCAGCTGGGCAAGTACCTAGAAACCAAAACTAAGGGGAAAGCGTCAGCAGTAGTTAAAAAGCTCCTTGAAGCCCGACCTAAGAAAGCTAGAGTTTTGAGAGAGGGAGTTGAAGTCGAAATCCCCTCAGAGATGATTCAAGTAGGAGACATTGTCATCGTTAGGCCTGGAGAGAAAATTCCAGTTGATGGAGTAGTTGTTGATGGGCACTCAGCAGTTGACGAGTCGATGGTTACTGGAGAGTCAATTCCTGTTGAGAAGAAGCCTGGAGATGAAGTTGTTGGAGGGACTGTTAATAGGGAGGGCGTATTGAAAATTAGAGCTACAAGAGTTGGCAGCGACACATTTCTAGCTCATGTAGTAAGCCTAGTCGAAGAGGCACTTGCCAGCAAGCCTCCAATACAGAAGTTAGTGGACAAGGTAGCCGGCTACTTCACCTTCATAGTCATAGCAATTTCAATAGCAACATTCATGACCTGGAGCTTGATGGGCGCAGGATTTACGAAGGCAATTTTATCCTCAGTTTCAGTTCTCGTGGTAGCCTGCCCATGCGCTCTAGGACTTGCAACCCCAACAGCAGTAATGGTAGGAGTAGGTAAAAGCGCAGAGTATGGCATTATAATCAAGAATGGAGAAGCACTAGAGCTTGCAAGCAAAATGGACGTCATAGTATTCGATAAAACTGGAACATTAACTAAGGGCAAGCCTGAAGTAACCGACGTAATTCCAATCGACGTCCACTCGCCAGAGGAAGTCTTAAAATTAGCAGCAATAGCTGAGAAGAACTCCGAACACCCGCTAGCCAAAGCCATCGTCGAAGAGGCAGTAAATAAGGGATTAACTCTAGAAGACCCTCAAGACTTCATGTCAATTCCAGGCCGTGGAGTAAGGGCAGTATATAATGGAGTGGAACTGCTAGTTGGAAGTCTGAGCTTAATGGCTGATGAAGGTGTAGACTGTGGGAAGGCTGAAGCTAAAGCGGTACAGCTGATGAAACAGGGGAAAACCGTAGTAGTCATCTCAGTTGACAAGCGGGCAATTGGAATTATAGGGCTGATGGATACGCCTAGGCCGGAAGCTAAAACTGCAATTGACGCTCTAAAGGAGATGAAGCTGAAAATAGCAATGATAACTGGAGATAATGAGAGAACTGCTAAAGCCATAGCAGGGCAGCTGGGAATTGACATCGTCCTTGCAAATGTGCCTCCATGGGTAAAGGCTCAGGAGATAAAGAAGCTGCAGCAGGAAGGCCTAATCGTAGGAATGGTGGGGGATGGAGTTAACGACGCGCCGGCACTAACTCAAGCACACATTGGAATTGCGATTGGTAGTGGAACAGACATAGCAATAGAAGCTGGAGACATCATTCTAGTGAGAGACGACCTAAGAGACGTAGTTGCAGCCATACAGCTCAGTCAAAGAGTGGTTAGGCAAATCAAGCAGAATCTAGCCTGGGCATTCTCATACAACATCATACTCATACCCCTAGCCGCGGCAGGACTATTATACCCAGCACTGGCCGGCCTAGCAATGGCACTGAGCTCAGCATCAGTAACTACATGGTCACTACTAATGAAAAGGTACGTGCCGAAAATAAAGAGGCAAAGCAATCCGCGAAAATTATCATGCAGTCAAGCTAACAAATTTAACTGCCCATTACAATAGTCACTATTGGCGATGAAGAGCCTAGGCGTGCTGAACGGTGAAGAAGGATCAACCGTCTGAGCCAAAAATCGATTCGCTCACCTTATATCAAAGGAAAAACAAGTTTTAACCATGACTAAGCTCCCCAAAGAATTCCTCAAGTGGAACTACTATTCGAGGAGAAAGTTGCTGGAAGAATTATTGGAGGGGGAGATTTCAGCCGGCCCAAAGCTCTTCCTAGAATTCACAAGGCACACTCCAATATTATGCACAGCGGCAGTCAACAATCAAGGTGAAATTGAAGTCAATGGGAAAGTAGTTGGAGTAGGCTACGTGCTGAAGAGGGAGTACCTTAATGATGCAATAAGAGAGTTTAAAAAGCACGTAAGCGCTTCAGATGAAGTCTACAGGAAAGTGAAGAATGACCCAACTCAAGTTAGAAGCTTAAGAGAAAAACACGCCATGAAGGGGGTAAAGCTCCTACTCAAATACATCTACCTAGAAGAACTGGAAGCAGAAAAGCGAGTAGACTTCGAGAAGTTGACAACCATAGAAATGGCGAAAAGGCTGCCCAACTCCTCCAAGCACACGTGGAATATTCTCCAAAGAAGTAGGAAGGCATGCCTAGTATTCTACCAGCCGCCAGCAATCAGCTACGAATTAAGAGGCTACATAACAATCCACACCAACGACGAGTACCATGAATTCGTAAACCTAGTTCACGACGCATACCACTACACGCCTCCAGAGAAGCGAAGCGACCGGCCAGTATACCTATTTCACGTCGATGAAGTTTATGATAACAGCGCCACGCAAGCTGGATTTGGCAGAAAAATAGGTTAAGCTAGGTTAAATGCCTACCGACGTTTTACTCTTAACTCCGCCTGCAAAGTCCTCCTTAATTTGATCGAAGAACTCAGCCATCTTACCATACATGTCGTAAAGCTTCTGACATGGAAATTTAGAGCAGACAGCGCATATCTAAATACCCCTGCCAGCTGCGCAATCTCTAATTCCGCACTTCTCCTTAGACCAGCATCCTCCACACTTAAACTCTTCAGTTCCAACCATGTAATATGGGCACCAACCACAGTAAATTCCACAGGCTCCAACCAATTTTCACTCAACTCAATCATCATTTCACATAACTCAGGCCAACTGCCTTTTAATCCAGTTCTCTATTCCAAAGCTCTTTAATCTCCCTCAACCTATCTACGACGTGGGGAGAGAATTCCTCCAATATTTTGCACGGAAATTCGCTGCATTCAAAGCAGAAGTCAACATTCCTCTCAATACAGCACTTGCGAACTGGACACTCCTTCCAGCCGCCACCGCCTCTACAGCCGCCAATGCATGGAGTTAATGTTGTTGCCATCCACTTCAAACCCCTAACCAGCTCATCAAAATGAAACCACCAGACCGCTCAGCGAAGCTCCTCACTCCGTATGCTTTTCAACCATCTCCAAAGCCTGCCTAGCAACCTCCCTAATCCTACCAATATAGTAGTCGCATAAGCGGCAGTAAAGGCCACAGTAACTTACGAGCTCAGCTTCATTCTCAAAACTATTCATAAGCAACCTCCAATCTACCTAGCGGATTTCCCACTAATTCAGACCTACGCGGATAAATGTAGTGAGCACTCCTAGCAACAAAAACAGCATAAAACACACTCGCAATAGCAAATACAATCCAATGAATACTATTCAAACTAGCAACAACTAGTGATAAGATGTACATGACTATGAGCCAGCCCAAATACCTACCCCAACCAACCTCACCAATCAAACTCAAAATTTCAGTCACAGCAAACGCCTTCGCAAAGCTTCCAGTCTTAATCATGTGAATAATGCCCATAGCACCAACAATAAACAGCAAAAATCCAATAACAGTGGCCAAGAGCGAACCCCAAAGAGCAACGCCAATAAAGAACACTTGAAGCGGAAACCTCTGCCAAATCACCATGCCACGACGAAACACTAAAGGAAATAGAGATACCCCCACAATCAAAAGAGGAATAAACGCGTATATCAAAGCGGCAAAAAACACCTTAAGCCCATCAACAAAAGCATCCCAAAAACCAGTCATCCTAGGAGGCTCATCAATAGAATCGCCCAACCTGATAATCCTA
>QMRA01000044.1:0-6237 GCA_003649155.1 Thermoproteota archaeon
CAGTGCAAACTACAACTCTTTTGATCGGATCAGTTGCAGGATTAGGCTTGAAACCACTACACTTAACGTGGAAATCCAGTATTAGCCAATTGATTGGCGGCGGCTCCCACTCAAAATCGGAGTCGACGACTTCAAACCTACGGCTACTATCGTCGTATTCTACTAGTTTGAGACATGGAGCACCTAAATTGAACATTAACCTTTGCCTATGAGCTAAGTCGACATTGAAAATTTTGCATGGAAGCATGGTTAGCTGCTTTAAAACTCTCCTATAATTATGAATGCTGTCAACGTAAACTCTGATGACTTGAGTATAGTTGGGTGAGCTTAAGGATTCCCTTTTAAACTCCAACTTCAAATCTTCAATATGCGGATGATTTTCAAGCATAGGTAGTAATTCCTCTAAGCTCATGTCGACTGGCTTGACGTAGAAGTCGGGCTTATACGGAATAGTTATCCTCTCAACAGTGCCACTCAACGTTTTAAGCCATACTTCAGCAATGTCGCTGCGAATAGTTACTGTTAGTATGTAGCCTTTCAAAGCTCACTTTTACTCCTAACCTTCAACTTTAACTCCTCAACTTCACGAGTAATGAGCTTGAGCCTCTCCTTCAACAACTCAATTTCACACCTATTATCAACAGCAGCAGTCAATAACATTGACTCCATTAGCGTCGGCGCATTGAGGTAGCTTATCGCCTGAATCTCACTGCTCCAAGCCTCTACGAGCTTGTCAAATGCTTCACGCCTCCTCAAACTTATAAGCGCAGCTTGAAAGCACCTTTTAAGCTCAGCAACTTTACTCTCCAACTTCATTCTAAGTGAAATCGTCAATCTCCCCACAATCTCACCTCGAAGCTCCTCCTAATCCTTGGCAGTAGGGGGTGCTTAACAAGGTAAGCGTAAGCATATCCCGGCAGCTTAGACCGCTTAAGGTAGATTATGAAGTTGAATAGGTGCTTGAAGTAAGTTCCAATTGGAACTGGAATTCGAAGCACAACCTTCCTGCCTGAGCACTTTGAAGTAGCAATAAATGCGGCGTCGCGCTCCATGCAGATGCTCCGAATTCTCCACAAAACTCCATTGAGCCTCTTGATGTCCTCCCAATTTTTAATGAGCTTAACTGGCTGGAGCAAAACCACTAGCCTAGCCTTTAAAGCCTCAATTTGGTCAGTCAGCATTATTGAAGCTGCTTTGAGCTGCTCTAAATTGTAGCAGCCTGCAATTGAAATCCTCTTAAAATGCTCTTCAGGCTCCAATCCCGCCGACTTCATGCACTCGCCAATAAAGTAGGTGTCAACTATCGTCCTATCCGAGCGGTAGTCGCTACACGCAATTATTATTGCCTGCCCACCAAGGCCTCCGCGCTCAAGTGGCAGCAGCGAATTTACCGCAATTTTAAGTGCAAGTAAATCTGCAAGCACTCCGCCATTAGAGTAGAATAGGTAGCTCCTCTTAACTTCAATTCCACCTAGAATATCATCAAAATCTCTAATTCCAGTTGAAGCTCTAGTGCGCTTAGACTTCTCTAACAGTTCAAGTGCAGTGGTAAATGTGGTTTCAGCAGCCAATTGTGCTCCTCCAAGTAGGCTTAAAGCTAATTTACGTCGACAATTCCATCTTCACTAATCTTGAATTCAGCTTCAGCCTCAGGGTGAACTGGGCTGTCAAATATCCTCGCTACTCGCTTACCTCCCTTAGCCTTTTTAAGCCAAACCCTGTAGGTGCAGCCGTGAGCTAGTACGTGACCGCCAGTAGGCTTGGTAGGATTAGCGTAGAATGCAGCTGGGTCAGACATGACTTGATTAGTGACGACTATAGCCAAGTTATATGCGTCAGCCAGCGACAATAGCTGGTGAATGTGCCTATTCAACTTCTGCTGCCTCAAAGCAAGATTCTCTCTACCTGGAAATTCACCTCTAAAATGGCTGATCAAGCTATCAACGACGATCAACTTCACATTACGCTCCTCAATCACTCTCGGAACTTCATCCACAATGAGCATTTGATGATCACTATTGTAAGCTCTAGCAAACACTATCCTCCTCAAAGCATCTCTACCATCCAAGCCAAATCTAGGAGCTATCTGCAATATCCTCTCAGGCCTAAAAGTGCCTTCAGTGTCAATGTAGAGGGCTGCTCCATCAAGTCCGCCCTCCTCCAATGGAAGCTGAACCGTAACTGAAAGTTGATGAGCTAGCTGCGTCTTACCACTGCCAAATTCACCTACAAACTCGGTTATAGCTCCAGTTTCAATGCCGCCACCAAACAATTCATCCAAAGCCCTACAGCCAGTCGTGATTTTACCAATACTCAACCTGCGCTCAAGATACTCATCAGCAGTAATGAAAGTAATGTTAAGCAATTCACGAGCATTCTTACAGAGCTGTATCGCCATTCGCTCACTAATACAGGCAGCTTCACTAATGAGCCTAGGCGGAGTAATAGCGAGAGCTTCAACACTAGTAATTCCAATTTCACGCAACTTACTAGCCAATGCAGGTCCAATACCCTTAACCAACTCAAGTGCACGAGCCATAGTCCACCATGAAAACATCACCAGTAAATGAGATATAAACAGTGAATGCCACATTGGGGGGAGGGAGGGGGTCCCACTACAATAGGCAGCTAGATGTAGCCGATATTCCTCAAAAACTCGACGAAAACCTTCACCCTCTCATTACCCACATTCAATCGGTATAGTTTGACGCGGCCTAAATCGAGCTCCTCAACCCAATTAACTTCAACCAACTTCCTAAGCGCATTTGCAACATCCCTCTCATTAAGCATAGTAGCCTTCTTCAAAGCATACTTCGTAAAAGCCTTCGAAGGCTTACTCGCCATTTCAGCTAAAACCCTAAAAGTACTAATGCTACAAACGGCTTTCTCAACCTCCTCACGAAGCTCTCTCCTCAACCCCTAATAGCCTCCTCAATCCTCCTAATCACATCATCAATGTAGTGGAGGAGAGCTTCAGTGGACACGCCGGCAATGCCAATTCTAGTGAAGCCGCGTATGGTGATGAGCTCGCGTGCAGCCAAGTCATCTAGAGCTTCAAAAAGATCTCCAACAGGCTTAACTCCACTAGACTCGCACAGCACTTCATAAGTGCTTTTAATTTCATTAAAGTGGACGTAAGGCGTCTGACTGGTCTTCAAAGCTCTAGCAACAGCCAAAAGAACGTAAAGCAAGTCTCTGGGCAACTCGTCAATATCCTCACTAGAAATCGTTGGGCACAAATTCATGTGGACAAGCCTAACATGCTCAGCAGTAACCCTATCAGATCCACGCTGCTCAGCAACAGTACCAGCATACAATAAGAGGTCTAATGCATATCTAGCGTCACCATTAATTGGAGGTCTACTAGCAACATCAGCAATAAAATCTATAACGTCATCACTAATAGCGCCAGGCCTAAAGGCAATCCTACACCTCTCAACTAGAATATCCCTCAACTGAACGGCAGAGTACTTTGGAAATCTGATTTGAATTCTACCTAAACTGGAAAGCTCAGCCTCATCGAGAAGCTCAATCCACTTCGGATTCCTAGCAATAAAAATGGCTCCAACAAAATTACTATAACCACCAGGAGCAGTCTCATCAAGCCGAGTTAAATCATAGACAATCCTCTCCCTACTATGCTGCCTACAATGATAATCAACCTCATCAACAATAATCAAGCCCAACCTGCCAGAAGAAGTCAAATACCTAACAATAGCATTCAAAATCTCCTCAGGACCATAACCTCTAACACTAATCTCAGGAGCAACCTGCTCAGCAAGAGCATTAAAAATCAAAAACCTAGAAGGACCCTGCTTACGCAAATTAACATAAGCAACCCTAAGCTCATTACCCCACCGTTCAGCCTCACTTTTAAGCAGTTCAGCAAACCTCTTAGCAGTAGCAGTCTTACCAGTACCAACACCACCAACCAACTGAGCACAACGCAAATGACTCCTACGCCTAACCGACTCCCCAAACAAGCTCAACAAGAAATTCAACTGCTCCTCCCTATGAGGCAAAAACTCAGGCACATATGCAGGCGACAGCGAGTCACGATTAACAAATATCCTCGAAATAGCTCACCACCAATAACTAATTCTGGCAAAAATGAAAATAAAATTGATTCAACCTAAATATCGTTTCCTTATAGCTTCTCTTAAATTTCTAGTCTTCAGCATTCACTAATGGCTTGCCAAATTCCTCCAAGCTAACTATTTCACTAAGCTTCCTCCTCCTTCTAATCAGGTGTAAAGCTTTACCCATAAAATCGAATTTTTCACGCGGATAGCCAACAGCAAGTAAAGCTACCACCTTAAAGTGATCTGGAATATCCAAAAGCCTCCATACATCACACCAACAATCAAGCAACCTATAAACTAACTCTTCAAGCATATCCCTAAGAATCTTGTAAGCTCATCATAATTAAGAACATTTACACCAGATTCTCTGGCAGCTTCAGCTAACTTCTCATCTTCCGTTGCGAGTTCAAGTCCATCGCTTTTTGCTGCTATAAGATATGCAGCATCATACGCTGTTAATCGCTTATCAAGTGATTCTTCAGCGAGAATTTGAGGATTTAACTCTCTAAATGTTATCACCTTTAAAAATGCGGAAAGCCTAAATGCTAAAACACACGCTTTAATAGCATCGCTAGGAGTTATGTGCTTATGGAGAACTGCCTCATTCCAATAAACATTACACGTCTCATACGGGGTTAAGTCAAGAATTGCTACATGATGCTTACGCAGCGCTGTAAAAACTTTTGACCCAGCAGTTAAAATCAAAGGCGCATAAACGCTTGCATCCAGCAAAATCTTCCTCAACGCTCATCCCTACATTTTCTAATTAAAATTGCAAGTTCCTTAGGGCTTATCTTTTCGCGATACTTCATCGCCAGCTCATCTAGAGCGTTAGTAATGTCCTGTTCTTCAAGCCTCCTAGCTTCATCCTCAAGCACTCTACGCACCATCTCGGCAATATTCACCCCATGCCTCTCAAGAATCTCCTTAACCTTCAGTGGAACTCTAACACTCACAACAGCGCTCAACACAAACCCCGTATACATCTCGTATACGTAGCATATAAAATTCACTTAGCATCGCTAAATTACGAAACTGAAAAATACACCATTATATTGCTTAAAATAGCAATAATTATAGGGAAACAATTTTTCGCAATAATATTTCCTCATTATTTACGGCTTTTAAGAATACAGGGATGTTCTTTCTTCTCGTAGCTTTATGCGATACGAATAGCCATTCCCCAGTGTCTAGCAATGCGGTTTTATCAAGTATTTCTGGGCTTACACCTGAAGCTTCAGCAATAACATGCCGGTCATAGCCTCGCGGAAGTGTGCCAGCAAAATAGCTGTGCAGCTGCTGAATAGCATTCACGTTTAAGTGAGCTACTCTCTGAGTACTTATCCACCCATGAATCCTATACTTCCTCCCCTGCCTTAAAAGACGCTCAACAGCCAAGTTAGACTGAGCAGTAAAGTCATCCTGCCTCACCCTATCAGGAATAAACTCTTGAGCCTCATCAATCACAACTAGAACTCTAGCACCACGAGTACTACGCTTCCTCAAAGCAAAAAGCTCATCAATCAACCTAGCAACAAACTGCCTAGCCTTAATAGGCTCCGGCAAATAGCAGATAAACAGCCTCAACTCACTTTCCTCAATTGGCCTAATCAACTCAAACGCAATATCCTCAGGAGCATAATCCTTCTTTTCACCCTCCTCCTCACCTTTAACCTCTTCGAAGATCTCTAGGATTTCACGAATAGTACTCAGCAACTTCTGAGGAGGATACCTTCTCTGAGAAATATCAGCTTCATGAGTTGTCAGCACTAGAACAACTTCATTATAAGCATCAACGTAGTCCCTCTTCAACTGCTCAACAGTCAAAAATGGACTCAAACCCTCAAGCGCACTCTTAAGAGCATCATAAATTCTCTGAGCCCTCAACTTAATGTCAGGCCTCTCATCAGCCATAAAAGCCTCAAAACTCGAAAGCAAATCCTCAACAGTCAAAGAAATCTTCCTAGCCAAATTAACAACCTTAACCCTACCCTCATCGAATAGCTTTTCAGCTAATTTTCTAAGCAAATCCTCTGAACCAAATTTGGAGTTAAGCATTTCCAATAGAGTTTCAGGAATCGCCTGTGAAGCCAGGAAAGCTTCAACCTTATCCTCAGCCAACTCGTAATTCTCAGTTGTAAATATTAGTCCACAC
>QMRA01000045.1:0-6005 GCA_003649155.1 Thermoproteota archaeon
CGAAGCAATAATCCAGAATAAACAAGAAAACGGGCAGAAATACCGTTTTTCCTCAAAAAGGAGAAAAGAGAGCAGAGAAAACTCAAAGAATTCGGAAATTTTCCGAATAAAACAAAAATAGCCCACAAATATCTATTTAGCCGAAAAACAATCAGCAGATGCCAGATTAAAATTAATTTAAAGCGAAAATTGCAGATTAAAATTAAAAATTTCTGAGTAGAAAGCTTTTTAAGTAAGTTTGAGTCTTCAGAAAAGACTAGGTGAGATGTACAGCCAAATTCAGGTCGGGAGGGCGGTAGGCCGCCACGTATATGGGAACCTCTACGAATGCTCAGAAAGCATTCTAAGTAGCCCAGAATATTTAAAAGAAATTGTCATTAAAGCTGTTGAAGTTGCAAGAGCAAAATTATGTCAAGTTTGCGCTTATAGCGTTGAAGACTACGTTGCAGCTATTGCAATAGTTATGGAATCTCACATTGCAATTCACGCTTGGCCTAAGTATGGCTACGCAACAGTAGATGTGTATACTTGCGGGAATACTGATGCTGAAGCAGCCTTCGACTTTATAGTAGAAAAATTGAAGCCCAAGAGGTTTACTAAATATTCAGTAGATAGGTCCAACAGCTAGCAAAGCCACTTGGAGGACAACTCGTGGAGAGGAGCACATATAAATGCGTATATTGTGGTAAAGAAGGAAAAAGCGAAATTTGCGAGAAGTGCCTAAGCGAAAGAGATGTTGAACGCATAAAAAGAGAGACTCTATTTAAAATTGAAGGACCAATGCCACTCAACGTTTTCAGGAAGTTTCTATTAGTTGCAATTGCAAGGAATCTGCCATCAATAATGAATGAATATTTTAGTGGGAAAAACTTGTTCCCAGAAATTGAAGGCAGAATTAAAATTCATGCAGCTCAAAGAGAGATTATAGGGAGCTTTGAAATTAAGAGTGGAGAGATAGTTGACATAATCATAGCAGAGAAAATAGAGAAAATCACTTACAAGAGCAGAAGTAAGCTGAGCACATTAAGGTGGAGGGCAATATATGGAGATAAAGGTGAAATAAAGGGAGTTGCAACAGCATGGACGCTCAAAAACCTACTCGTGGCGGGAGCAAACTTCAATGCCTTGACGATAAGACCAGTAATAATATCAAAAGAATAAAATTAGCTAAAGATTAGAGAGAGCAAGTCGGTTATTGGCTTCGGGTATATCCCTAGTAGCACAGTTATGAAAGCTAGTATGAACATTGGAATCGTAACTGTTAGTGGAGCTTCATGCACATCGTTTAAGTGCTCTGGAAGTGGACCGAAGAATATTCTCCTAATAGCCCATAGCGCATATCCTGCAGTCAATACTGATCCTATTAATGCGAGGGCAGTGATGATCACGCCTATCATGTTGCCAGACTCCATCGCCCCTGCAAATGCACCCGTAAATATTAGCCATTCACTTTGGAAGCCATTTAGTGGTGGTGTGCCAGCAATGCCTAAGAAGCCTATGAGCGCGCATATAGCAGTTAGCGGCATTTTGCCCGCAAGTCCTCCAAGCTTACTTATACTTCTCAATCCATGAGTTTGAAGTATAATTGCGCCTGCCATCATGAATAGGATTGCTTTACATGTTCCGTGGCTTACATAGTGAAACATTGATCCAGCAATTCCCTGTGGATAGCTACTTGCTATACCGAAAAGTAGGTAGCCCATTTGAGATATACTTGAATATGCTAGCAATCTCTTTATGTCGTCTTGAGCTAACGCCATAACACCACCGTAAATCATTGTTATTAAAGCTAAAACGCTGAATGCAGTGGCAAACTGCTCAAACACTTGTGGGAAAATCAGGTATGTTAACCTTACAAGCGCGTAACCTCCTAAACCTATCATTGCAGGGGAAAGTAGCGCGCTTATTGGAGTTGGAGCTTCAGCGTGGGCGTCAGGAAGCCATGTGTGAAGTGGCACTATCGCCATTTTAACTGCAAATCCGAGGAACATTGCAAATATAATCCACTTTACAAGCTCGAAGGAAAGCACACTGCTCTTAGACAAACTCAAAATCGCTAGCAGATCGAAAGTGCCGAAAGCAGCATAAGTAGCTAGTATACCTGCCAAAAGTGAGAGAGCTCCAATGTGAGTGTAAATGAAGTACTTAAAAGCGATTTTCTCCCGCTCTCCATAGCCCCAAATGTTTATCATTGCCCATGAGGGTATCAGCATTAACTCCCAGAAGAAGTAGAATTGAATCAGGTTTGCTGACAATGCGGTTCCAAGCATTCCAGCAGCATACAGTAGATATAATGCGTAGTACGCGCCGTGACCCTTACCATCTTTTCCAATTTTATGCTCCATGTACGGCATGGAATAAATTGAAACTACAGTGCAGAGAATGGCTACGGTTAAAGCTATTGGGGCACTTAGCCCATCAACAAGTAAAGTAAAGTTCAGCCCCGCGGAAGGAGCTAGCGGCCAAACACCTAGTACTGCCCCATGCTCAGCGACATAACTTGTAAGGTAGATTGTAGCAAGTGAAGTAAATGCTAAGGGTATGAAAGCAACCCAACCAGTTCTCCAATTAAGCCACCTGCTCATTATGAAAGCAATAGGAGCGAATATTAATGGCACAACGATTATTTGTAGAAGCAGGCTCTCAATCGCCATGCACTGACCTCCCCATCTCAGAGGCAAATCTATTGCATATGGCTGTCTATATCATCCATATAAAACATTTATGCTAGAACTACTTATAAGCTGAAGTAACTACTCATGTAAATTTTCTTCCAAAACTTTAGGCACCACCTCATTTAATACTCTCTCGACTTCAAGCTTCACCCGCTCAAATAGCTTATGTGAAATTATGCCCTGATCTAGAGCTCTATTGAGCTTATCCTCGTCAAGGACAAATACGTCGCCATTATTTAAGACGCACACGTCAATTTCGAGGTCAACATATCTAATCTGCCTAGGGTAAAGTTCGATTGGAGTGTTAATGTTGATATACGCGCCTTTAAATTCTCCTTCCTTAGAAAAGTACTCGGTTTTCAAGTACCAGCTACCAATATGTGCAAATGAAATAGCATAATCTCCCGGGTGCTTTTCAACTTCTAGCCCGTCATAAACTCCCTGACCATATATATTCCTTCTAAGCTTAATGCTACCTGATGATTGGTCAAAGAATTCAATGACTGCTCTGCCAAGATTTACTTCTTTCCCACTCAACTTGACGTGACGAATGCAAATCACGTCACCATCACAAGGCAAATTCATCTGCACTATCTGTTCAAAAGAGTTTAATACATCATCCTTCGAGTACCCCCTCCTCAAAAGATTTTCAGCCATGTCCACTGATGATGACAAGTTAGCACTGAAAGCTTTGTAGTAATGGTGTCCCGGTATTGTCGGCGTAACATGACTCCTAATTTCATCCAGTATCCTCTTTGACTCATGTGGAAACTCTACGTTGAGCAGGACTAAACCTTCGAGTAACAGTGCTGGAGCTGAAGCTTCCTTCTCCATTTCAACTAACTTTCTCCACTTTTCGAGGAGTAGATTAATTTCCTGCTTAAGCTCATCCTCAGAGGCGGTTGCAGCCGCTGTCCTCCAAATTATCCCCCAACCCTCAGGCTTAATTCTTAAACCAAAATTTCTAAGATAATCCCTAACGCGCGAATCTTTAATTCTCCTACTAATTTTTACGCGCTCCTCAGGGATTAAAATTGCATATTTTCCTGAAATTTTGATTTTATCCGAGAGAACTGGACACTTACTACCGAAATTCGTCCTCTCAACTTGAACTAATATTTCCTTAACATCATTCCTCAAAGGTTTTGAAGGATATAATATTCCAATAATCTCTTCATCAATTTGAACAAACGCAACTTCCCCAGACCTGTCCAAATGCTTAACTAACCCCTTATAAACACCTCCTACCTGAGGTCTCCACTTCCGCACGATCACATCCAAAAGCCTTTTTTGCAGAGAACTTGCTAAATGCCTCCAAGCTTCTCTCGTGCATAGTGCATATACGCCCTGCCTGTCATCTCTATCGAAGATGTCTATGTCAAGTGGCTTGAAAACTTCACGCTTACTAAAATTGAATCTCTCCTCAATAACTGCTGAAGGCTGAACTATCTCAAAACCCTCATCAATCAATAGCTTTGTCAGCGCAGTTGAGTAAATTCCTCGCACTCTCGCTTTAAACATCTCACTCACCACTAAAGTTTTACAATTTCAAAAAGCTTACCTACCCGCTTAACTTTGAAATTAACACCCAGAATGACTTCGCAGAGTTTAATATTCGTGGATATATGCTCAGTAATGGACCTCACCAAGTAAGATGATGATCCTTTAGCTAGAGCAATGTACAAAATCAACATGTCACCTAAGTGAACATCCACAGTCGCATTTGAATTTAATTCAGCTAACAATTTGCGAGCTGCTTCTTCCCCAACAACTTCACTAAGCTTACCTAGTGCTCCAATTGCATCAGCTCCAATTCTCGAATCACACTTAGCATCCGCCCACAAAACTATGGAGCTGCCTTTCTGTAGTTTGTTGGAGAAGTCGTAAATGACGCTAATGTCAACCTTCTCAAAGCCGGCTTCATTCAACATTTTCGCTGCAGCTTTAGCTTGTCTTTCAGCAACTTTCCTCTCTTTGAGGTAGGTGCAGACGGATACTCCTGATATATCTTTGATTTCACCTCTCTCTGTGAAATTTATGGAATTGAACTTCGCAGGTGAATTTACCTTCAATATCGCTTCGCCCATACCCTTTGGATAATAACCATACTGCTTAACTTCAATAGTCGCATGTACTCCTAACCTACTTAAAACTGGAAGGAGTACGTACTTCATATAATTTATCGTCGGGGACCTGTGGACATCAGTTCCACCTTTTCTCACGTGGACTTCAACTGGCTTTTCTGCTAAAGCGCATATGGGAAGAACTGTTAAAAAGAGCATTGGAATACTACCAGCAGTTCCTATCTCTACTTCATAACGACCACCCTTAATCCTACCCGGCTTGAAGTACAATTCACGTGAACCGATAGAGGCAGCTTCGACATGTCCATCACAGATCTTAGCGGCTGTTAAGACAGATTTCAAGTGCTGGGGCCTTAATCCAGGAGGCTTGCGCTTAGCCCTTATATTGAATAGCCTAAGCTCTTCACCGAGAATAGCTGCAGTAGCAACTGCTAATCTTAAAACAGTTCCACTTCCACTGCCAATAGACCCATCAACTACTAGCATTTAATTCACACTCTAATTCTAAGTGGAAGTAGAGATAAGAACTTGCTCATAATAGCTAAGCTATCAACATCTATGCGCTCGTCAATGCCGTGCGCTAACCTAGCAAGTTCACCATAATCTAGCTCAGGACTTACAGGTGCAAATCCATAGACTATTGCTCCTATCTGCCTCAAATACCTACTATCAGAAGAAGCTTGCAAAATGAATGGAGCGACGTCAACAGCGTAATTTGGTAAAACTGCTTCCATCGTTGACTTTATCGAGCTAAGGAAGGTGTCGTCTAAAGGAGACAACGAAGCCTTAGAGTACTTAACCAACTCAATAGACACACTCTCAAAATGCCTCAAAGCTCTTTTCAACAAGTTAATGGCGTAATCCTTGTCTTGCCCAGGAAGCAGCCTGCAGTCAGCAAAAGCTTCACATTCACTTGGAATTACATTCTCCTTAGCTCCTCCACGCAAAATAGTAACTGCAATCGTCATACTAATTATAGCTTTTAGAAATGCGGCAAAAGAGGGCTCAGACTTTTCAATTTGCGAAAGTAATAGTCCACCTACAGGCGACATGAGAAGTCTTGAAAGGAGCTTCCCTTTCCAACCAAACTTTATGGATAAAAGCTTGCACAACATCTCCTTGACAGCTTTAAGGTATACCCTTGGCGGCTTAAAGTAGTAAAGTTTCTCCACAGCCTTAGCCATTGTCAAGATAGCATTATCAGATAGGTATGGCATCGAAGCATGTCCAACTCTACCTTTAAACC
>QMRA01000046.1:0-5994 GCA_003649155.1 Thermoproteota archaeon
GTGGAGAGAAGAGTGAAAGTGGTATTCATGTAGAGGTACTTTACTTGCAAATTGCAATATTAAGCGTCTTAACTTTTGGAAAGAGGTCTTTTTCGCTTAAAACTCTGAATTGCAAGCCGTGAACAGATATCAAGTATTTAATGGTGCCTTCAGCCTCTGAGGTTGACCTCCTAAAAAGTACCCCTTCCATCAATACGATTGGAGAGCCGAATTTCGCGAGGTCTGATGGGGAGATGTCTTCGTCAGATAGTATGAGCGTGACTTCATCTCCGACGCCTATTTTACCACCTACGATTCTATCCGGTAATTCTCCAATTACACTTACCTTTTCCTCGTGTGACGAGAAGTAATAGGTTTTGATCCCCTTAACCTCTGATGGCTCTACTCTGTCAACTCGGAGTTTAAGTGACAGATTCATGGGTGGCACCAACCAGCAAGTCTATTAAATGAAAAAGCAAATAAATGCTTCTGCTTAATCCAAATTTGGCTGGAGGAAAAATAATGATAAGTAGCTTAACTGCAACTGGAAGTTCGAGGTTTCTGAGGGAGCTAACATCATTACTAGACAAGATGATTAGCGTTAGGACAACACTTGGAAGAACGTATTCAGGGCGGTTGATAGGGTATGACCCTAACACGTTGAGTCTTTGTTTATCTAATGCCAAGGATGAAAGTGGAGCGACTTATGCCAGGGTTTTTATTCGAGGGGATGTTGTTTCTGAAATAATTAGAGAGGAGGAGCCTTTTGATCTAAGAGGACTGGCAGAGAGGCTTGAAAAAGTATTCCCTAACATGGTTAAGTTGTATGAGGATGCAGGCGTAATTGTGGTTATGGATAGAATACGGGTGACAGAGGAAGGGGTTGTTGAAGGCACAGGCCCTGTTGCAGAGAGAGTTAAGCGCATTTACGAGCAATTCGTGTCTGAAAAGAAGAAGCCAAGTGAAGCTTAGATGACCTTTGAAATAGTAGAACGAGATTTAGCGGGAAGAATAGGGAGGCTTAAAACGAAAAGCGGTGTAGTGGATACTCCTGCTTTTTTTCCAGTAGTTAGCCCCCGCAAAAATGTAGTGCCAATAAGCGTAATGAAGGAAAAGTATGGAGTAAAAGCGATTATAACAAATGCATACATAACTAAGAAGTTCTTGGATGAGATGTCTTCACCTCTCAAAGATGTTCATGAGATACTAGAATTCCCCTACACCATAATGACGGATTCTGGAGCTTACCAAATACTCGTTTATGGAGCTGTAGAGGTTAAGCCTGATGAAATAATACGAGTTCAAGAAGCCTTGAACAGTGACATCGCAGTTATTCTCGACGTTCCCACGTCTAGAAGAGCGTCATATAGTGAAGCACTAAAGACCGTGGAAGACACTTTGAGAAATGCTGAAGTAAGTCAAAGGGAAATAAAGCGTGAAGATATAATTTGGGTTGGCCCAGTTCAAGGAGGAAAATTTCTAGACTTAGTCGAATTCTGCGCGAAGAGAATTGGTGCAATGAACTTTCAAATGCATGGAATTGGGGGTCCAACTCAGTTTATGGAGGAGTACAAGTTTGATGAACTTGTAGACTTAGTAGTTACTGCTAAGAGAATGCTACCCTTAGAGCGTCCAGTCCACCTCTTCGGTGCAGGACATCCAATAACGCTTCCACTCCTCGTTGCACTTGGATGTGATACATTTGACTCCGCTGCCTACGCCATTTATGCACGAGATGAGAGGTACATGACACCTAGGGGGACAATTAAGCTTCATAGACTTCACTCATTGCCATGTAGTTGTGATGTGTGCAGAAGGATGGATGTAGAAGATTTGAAAGATATGAGTAAAGAAATGCGAATACGCTACTTGGCAGAGCATAATTTGGCCGTAACTCTACAAGAAATTAACAATATAAAACAGGCTATCCATGAAGGCAATCTTTGGGAATTAATTGAAATGCGTGCAAAGGCACACCCCCAACTTTATCAAGCAGTACTTAGATTGAAAAAGTATAAAGACTACCTTGAAAAGTTCGACCCAATCGTGAAAAGTCAGGTGAGAGGAATATTCTACTCCACAAGTGAGGGATTGATACGTCCAGAAGTGACTAGACACGTTAAGAGGCTACGTGAAAATGTGAGGTTCCCAGGTAAGCAAGTGCTGCTTCTCATACCTGATCCTTATGAAAAGCCATTTCACAAGAGCAAGTACATATCGAGGCTTCTCAAGATAGTAGAGGAGGTGGCTGGAGAAGAAAGCTGCGAAATACATGAGTGCGTGTACTGTATACCATTTGGAATTGTGCCGCTAGAGTTAGATGAAGTCTACCCGCTTTCACAGCATGAAAAGAGCGTATTTATAGATTTAAACGCAGAAAGAATCGTCCTAGAAGCACTTAATGAGCTTTTGAAAGAAAACGAGTATAAAACCGTGGTATTCTTCGAAAATCCTGACAGATGGAGTGATCACTTAAAAGAAGGAATAATAGAAATGTGTAAGAAGTTTGATAAGGAAGTAAAAGTTGTTAAGTATAATGATTGGGCAGAGATACGGGAAGTTTTAAGCAAATTGATGAAATGAGCTCGTACCCCCTACATGTATAGAGTTTTCTTTTGATCAATTTTAGCTCGCTCTGCCCATTGTTGGATGAGCTTTTGTATTTCAGATTCTATGTGTTCAGCTTCTTCAATAAGTTTGGAAACATCAACATCCAAATTGCAGAGTTTATTCACGAATTTAATAGCCATTGCTGCCGCAAAGGGGTCTGGCCTAGATGCATCAGCATAAGGTAGAACAGCTAATGCAGGGAAGTCTCTAATTTCAAGCCGGGCAAGTAGGAGCGCTAGCAGCCCAAAAGCGTGCAGTCCTTTATCGAGGGGAGGAAGGCTTTCAGAGGAAAATCTTCTTTTAAAAGCCCGAGTCATCGCAAATTTGTAAAGCACGTCTTCACTGCGCTTAAACCTTTTATCCAATCCTCCAATCAGTATTGCCTTTGAAAAATTGTTATTAACAAGCCAGTCAGCTAAAGCTAGAGAGAACAGGTACTGCTCACGAGTATGTGGAGGAGCTTCAACAACAAGAAAAACGAAGTTAGAGTACTTGAAAAATTCAAATGGAGTTACGATTTCATCTCCATCCATTGATATGAATGGTGGAAGCAATTTGGTTTCAATAAATCCTATCTTCTCTGCATTGAGCTGCTTGACCATGTGTTTAACTGCGATGAAGCCAGTTAACCCGATGCCGTGAAAGCCGGAGATGAAGGTGCAATCGTCAAGAGAAACGTTTTTATTTAGCACAATTCTAATGGTCATTATCATCCCCTCACACAACTTTGATAAATAGAATTTAAAGTTAACTTATGATAATGAAAAACGGAGAGTGAAGAATTGTCGCTTAAAGTGAAAATACTAGGCGGCGGACTAGAAATAGGCAGGTCAGGCATACTAGTAGAGTTTGAAGGAGGTCGGCTGCTTCTCGATTATGGAGTAATGCTTTCAGATGGGGAGCCTGAATTCCCCTCGCACGTATCACCTAGAGAATTGGATGCAGTAATTTTAAGTCACGCCCACTTGGACCACTCTGGAGGAATACCACTATTATATATAACTGAGCAGCCAAAATTCATATCAACAAGGCTGACAGCTGAAATAACGGAGCTTCTAATTCAAGACTTTATACATCTAACAGGCTACTATCTGCCATATGAAAGCTTAGAGCTAAACACCATGATGAGAGCGCTACACCCTGTTTTCTATGGAGATGAATTGAAAATTGGAAGGGCGAAAGTCACAATTCTAAACGCAGGCCATATACCCGGCAGCATGATGACAATGATAGAAGCTGATGGAAAGAGAATACTCTACACGGGAGATCTGAACACTATTGACACGAGGCTATTAAGAGGAGCTTCAACAAAATTTCCAAAGCTAGATGCATTAATAATTGAGGGAACATATGCAACTGTAGATCACCCTGACAGGATGGAAACTGAGAAGAACTTCATTACTACAGTCAAGGAAGTCGTTGAGCGAGGCGGTATAGCACTAGTCCCTGCATTCTCAGTTGGCAGGTCCCAAGAAATACTGTGCGTATTAGCGGCGCATAAAGTGAAGTACCCAATAACATTAGACGGCATGGCTAGAAAAGCTAGCAAAATTATGCTCAAATATCCAAAATATTTCAGAAGTTATAAATTGCTAAGTAGAGCTCTTGAAAAAGCAAAGTGGGTTTCAGGATGGTCTGATAGAAAAAAGGCATGCAAAAAACCTGGCATTATAGTCTCTCCAGCAGGCATGCTGAAGGGTGGAACGTCGGTATTCTACATGAAAAAACTCGCTAGAAATGAGAAGAACGCAGTGATATTAGTGTCATACCAAATTCCGGGGACGCCAGGCCACATACTTCTAGAAAATGGAGTCTTCAACTTCGGGAAGAGAGTAGAAAAGGTAAAAGCAGAGGTAAAGTGGTTTGACTTCTCATCACACAGTGGCAGAAAAGATCTGCTCAAAATCATTAGTAAAGTGAAGAAAGATGTAAAAATCATAATGGTTCACAGTGAAAGGGAAAGCGCAGAAGCATTTGCAAACGAAGTAAAAGACAGCATTGGTGTAGAGATAATGATCCCCGAAAATGAAGAGAGCATCATGATATAAATTTTAAACGCCAAGCCTTCCTCAAGACCTGAAGACTGCCATAGGAGTAGTTTTCAATTTTCGACGCCATTTACTGGCAAGAAACTGGCACTTAAAATTGGAATTTAGTCAAGTTGACTTCCATATGTTAATGGTGGGCGGGGTGGGATTCGAACCCACGACCTCCGCCGTGTGAGGGCGGAATCCTAGCCAGCTAGACCACCCGCCCAGTTAAAATATTAGATTAAACCTTAAAAATTTATTATTAATAAATCAGCTTTGAGCATTATACCCAGCATTTAATAATAGCAGCAATTAGAGATTAAGGACGTGTACTAAGGTTTAGCGCGAACGCTCTCTCCTCTTCCATCGCAAATTCTTACTTCTACATCGCCTGCACTTCTCTGCAGAGGGGGCATTTCTCGCTCCACATCTTCTACATATCTTTATGAATAATCGCCGTTGCTGTGCAATTTTTAGCTTTTCAGGGTCATGAATAGGCATAGTGTTCACCTGCTCTTGTGAAAATCGCTATAAGCAGAATTATAAAGCTTTTGCTACACCATACTTAATGTTGGCCATAGTTGATTTGAAAGGAGAGATTGTGAAATGGAAGAAAAAGTTAGTGGGAAAAGCATTATGAAGTCACTACTGAGAGAGATTGAAGAAAACATAAAAAGCGTAGAGCACTTGATGAGAGAAGCTAAAAGAGATTGTGAAGCAGCAAGAAGAGTAGTTAGGTGGATTGAAGACGAAATTGAAAGAAGTTCAAGAGAAGTGCTGGATGGCAGGGTCAAGGCATTGTTGGCGCTAGAAAAAGGGAGGAGAGATTTAGCTGAGGAAATCTTGACCTTAGCAGAAGTTCAAAAAGAGTTAATGAATGAACTTTCGGATGCTTCAAAAAGGATAGAGGATAAGCTTAGGAAAGTGACAAATACGTTGAGCAATATTGAGAAGGTAAAAAATAGGATTGAAGGGAACATAAAGTTAATTCTCGAACAGGAAGCCGACGTAAAGTTATTTGGAAAAGTTATGAGAGACATGTACTTTGCAGTAGATAGTCTGATAAAGCTGAGTATTCAGTTGAGGAGACTTAATGAAGCGGTAGATGTGGGGCGTGCTCTTCTCGAAACTAGACGTGAGATTGTAGTGGAAGGTATAACTAGCGGGGAAGCGAAAAAGATCCTGAGACGCGTTGGAAGAGAAAATGTTGAAAAAAGGGTGAGAGAGATTATTGAGCAATTGGAGACGTACGTGTCACAGCATTGACTTTAGTAGTTTTGGCACATCAGAGGGCTTTTCAGCTACGGGGACTCCTGCACGGTTGAAGGCTTTAATTTTGCTTTCAGCAGTTCCTGAAGTTCCAGTTATTATTGCA
>QMRA01000047.1:0-5987 GCA_003649155.1 Thermoproteota archaeon
ATTCTAAGTGAAATAGCGAGTAAGCTCACTGAAGGCGTTAAGCCAACTACAGATGCAGAAAGAGTTTTTTATGAAGCTCTTCAAGTGCTAAGAGACTACTTAGCGAGGAGCGATATTGAGGATAAGCTGAAAAAACTTGAAGACATAAGGTTAGTTGAAGAGGAAGGGAAAACCTTCATTTTAATACCAGACGTAATGACTTACATTCAAGCGAGCGGTAGAACTTCCAGAATGTTTGCTGGGGGACTAACTAAAGGACTGTCCATTGTAGTTGTAGATGATGACCACCTACTCAAGGGCCTCATCAAGCGCTCGAAGTGGATTATTGATGACATTGAGTGGCGAGAGTTAAAGGAAGTTGACCTTAAGTCTATACTTGCTGAGATTGATAGAGACAGGCTTGTCGTCAAGCAATTGCGAGAGGGTAAAATTAGAGTAGAATTTAAAGATCCAATGAAAACTGCATTGATGGTTGTCGAGTCGCCAAATAAGGCTAGAACTATAGCTAACTTCTTCGGGAAGCCAAGTGTTAGGAGATACGATGAACTCAAGGTGTATGAAGTTTCCACTGGAGAGCTACTTTTAATGATTACTGCTAGTGGCGGCCACATCTACGACTTAGTGACGGACGTAGGTTACCATGGAGTTTTACTTCCAAAAGATGCAGGAACCTTTCTTCCAGTATACTCTGCCATAAGGAGGTGCTTGAATTGTGGTTATCAATTCAGCGACGACTTAGATAAATGTCCAAAATGTGGCAGCAGTCAACTAAGAAATGCACTTAAGATATTAGATTTCATTAGAACTCTCTGCGAAGAAGTAGATTTAGTTTTGATAGGAACAGACCCTGACACTGAAGGAGAGAAAATTGGGTGGGATTTAGCTGCCCTTCTCACACCATATGCGAAGGAAGTCAAGCGAATAGAATTTCATGAAGTAACTAAAAGAGCAATATTAGAAGCACTAAAGAGCACAAGAGATTTCGATACTAATCTTGTAGAAGCACAAATCGTTAGAAGAGTTGAAGATAGATGGATAGGGTTCGAGCTGAGCAAAAGATTGTGGAGTGCATTTAAGAGGAAAGGCTTATCGGCTGGAAGAGTTCAAACGCCGGTCTTAGGATGGATAATTGATAGGGAAAGGGAGTTTAAAGAGAGTTTTAGGAACGTCTACTCGGTATTTCTGCCATATGGCATTAAATTAGAGTTAATCGAAGACGAAGTAACGGAAAAGCCGATCATTATCGAGCAAGTAAAGGCAAAAATTAGAGTTTTAGATATACTTGAAGAAGATGTGCATCCGCCTCCACCATATACGACTGACACTTACCTACATGACGCCTCCAGAAAACTCGGGTTAACTGCACCTGAAGCTATGCAAATAGCACAAGACCTATTCGAGCTAGGCTTCATAACATACCATAGAACGGATAGCACACGAGTCTCAACGTTTGGGCAGTACGTGGCAAAGGAGTATTTGTCTGAGAAATTTGGAAACCAAGCGGAAGAATTGTACTTGCCAAGAAACTGGGGAGAAGCAGGCGCACATGAGTGTATAAGGCCTACAAGGCCAATGGATGTTAATAGGGTAAGAGAGCTCATCGCCGAAGGAATAATAACGCCAATAAAGCCATTAACTAAGAAACATCTTCTTACATATGACATGATATTTAAACGCTTCATAGCAAGCCAAATGAAGCCAGCTAAAGTAGTCAAGCAGAAAATGGAGATAAATGTACTTGGAACATCAAAGATCGTCGAGAGGATTATTGAAATTAAGGAGCCTGGCTTCTTAACAATCAATCCAATATTAAAAGTCGAAGTTAAGGTAGAGGAAGGTGAAGTAAAACCCCTGAAAATTGATGTAAAGCGGAAAGCACTAGTTACCCTTTACACTCACGGAGATGTGATCAAGCTAATGAAGGAACGTGGAATTGGAAGACCATCAACATACGCCAAAATAGTTCAAACTCTTATACAGCGAGGATACGTTATGGAAACAAAAAGGAAGAAACTACTGCCAACTAAACTAGGTAAAAGCGTCTATAGGTACTTAGCATCAAAATATGGCGACCTAGTTTCAGAGAAGAGAACTGCAATGCTGGAGGATATAATGGATCAAATTGAAAGAGGGGAGCGAAATTACGTTGAGGTCTTAAACAAGCTATACCGAGAAATTTCGTCTATCCCCTAATTTAATTAAGAGAAAAGCTGGAACTTAATTTGCTTTTAAACTTTTATAATCATTAATTGCCTAAATTCACATTCCACTTTTCAGAAATTTTCTTTAATCTCTTAAATGCGAATAACTTCTCCTTATTACCAACTCTCATATCTGCTATGATTTGCTCAAGTTCGAAAATTACACTATCATAAACTTTGCGGTTAACTGGATATGGTATCCCATCTTTACCTCCAACTGCAAATGACCACTTAATAGGGTCGAAAATATGTGTGACAGGGTCCTTTTTTGATGGCGGCTCGTCATATATTAATTCTGAAATTAAAGCTAAGGCCCTAAGCGTCGATGGGCCAACTCCTTTGAATAGTAGTAAACTTTCGAAGTCCTCAGGTTTAACTTTGCATACTTTTTTAAGTGCTCTCCAATTAACTGCGATTTCTTCAATTGGCTTATAATAATTGAACTCTATCTTGACGTCATCCTCTCTGCTTAGCCACCTTGTTATCGGGCAATTCTTCTTTAGTAGCCTTTTTACAGCTCCTAAATCTCTTTTCAACTTTGCTGGACCTTGATTAACTACGTCGAGGATGACATCTCTGCATCTGCTACTTTCTTTAGCTACCAAGTTTAATGTTAATTCATTAATTTTCAAGTCAACTATAGCATTGTGAGGGTCCTCCACAAATTTTCTCACTTTACTTGAAAGCCAGTGATATCTCCTTGCCATGCGCTTTTCAGCATTCATTCCCTGCTGGACTACAGTCCATAAGCCGCTTCTCGAAATTATCATTGCGTGATGATATATTGAGTAGCCGTCTTGAAGAGCTGCATTGTCGATTTTAGCTACAAGCCTGCTGATATTCGCTAGCTTCTCGCCATAATCTTCGCCTAAATCAAGTTTAATTGCAGCAAGTTTAACTTCATTAGGCGTTTCTAAGCCTCTCTTTCCTTTTCCTCCTGCAATGGCCAATTCAACATTGCTTTTATTGAGTGCTTGCCTTAAAACACCACAGACGACAGTCGTTGAGCCCGACGAATGCCAGTCAAATCCTAAAACATTACTAAAAGCTTGAAACCATAAGGGGTTTGCTAATCTTTCTAGAAATTTGTCTTCTCCAAATTCGTTTACAAAAACTGTAATTATGGAATTTGCTAACTTAACCATTCTGCTAAATAGCCATCTTGGAACAGATCCGCCATGAAGTGGTAGCTCTGCTATTCCTGTAAAACTCAATTTCACTCCCAATTTCAATATGAAATTCTAAGGAATATTTTTGTTGCTTATTTTAAATTATCCGAAGGCTCTGCGCCTTAGTGCGGTTAACCCTTCAATGGTTATGATGTTTTCTCTGATGAGAATGCTCCTTAAAGCCCTTCTAACATGCCTGAAAACTTTCACTCCAAGCTCTTCAAGTTCGTTTTCAAGCTTTTTGGAAATTTGCTCACCCTCTTCATCGAAGTCTAATAGTACTGCAATTCTCTTCCCCCTAAACTTTTCAGCTATGCTTTCAGTGAATCTATAAATTGGTTTTCTAGAGTTACAAAATCTGATGATCAAGCCATTATATCCGTATCTCCTTAATGCTTTTTCATCGTGAGGGCCCTCAACTATTATGGCATCTACTGAAAAGTTTAATTCTTCCATTATCCTCTCAATACGCTTCATCAACTCATATTCTGCTCTTCTCTTCCTCTTCATCATCCTTTCCTCGCGTGTAATAGTATATGTCCTGCTTCTGGTAGCAATAGTTTTTCTAATGCGAGTTTAACTGCTGCCTTTGAACCTGGAATACATGCTACTATTTTTCCATTGATTATCCCTGCGCATGCTCTTGAAATTATTGCTGCACTGCCAATTTCTCTGTAGCTCAAGAACCTGAAAATTTCTCCAAATCCTACAAGCTCTTTTTCAACAAGTTTTTTCACGACTTCATAAGTGTAGTCCTTTAATCCTACTCCCGTTCCGCCAATAAGTATAACTACGTCAACTTTGTCTAATCCGCTTCTTATAGCCTCTTCAATTAATTTTGGATCGTCAGGAATAATGACTTTTTCAGTTAATTCATATCCATATTTTTTAATCAACTCTTTTGCAAGTTTACCTGACTCGTCTTGAACTTGTTCTCCTTTACTTAGTTTGTGGTATCTTGAGCTACTGACAACTACAACTTTGAACTTTAAATGTCTAATTGCTCTGGCTTTATGCTCTTTGCTCAATAGCCTATTACCCCCTATAAATTAAAGTTCCTGCTTTACCTTCAATTGCTTCTACAGCTTGATCAAGTGCTGCAATAATTGCTTTTTCTCCTCCCCACTCCAGGAATCTTATGCAGGCTAGAACTTTTGGACCCATGCTTCCAGGTAGGAAGTGCCCCTCTGCTAAGTATTTTTTAGCTTCTTCTACGGTCATTTTATCGATTGGTTTTTCATTAGGCTTTCCAAAATTTATTCTTACTTTATCAATGTCGGTTAAGATTAGAAGAATATCTGCCTTTACGACTTCAGCCAGCCTTTCCCCCGCCAAGTCCTTATCAATGACCGCCTCAACTCCTTTCAGCTCTCCATTTTCATAAATTACTGGAATGCCTCCTCCACCAGATGCTATCACTATCATGCCCTCTTCCACCATAGCTCTAATCGCATCTCCTTCAATGATTTCTATTGGATCTGGTGATGGAACAACTCTTCTGTACACTTTCCCTTCTCCCGGCTTAACTTTCTTAATAATGTAACCTTTAATCTTAGCAATCTCTTCAGCTTCCTCTTTAGAGTAAAACGGGCCTACTGGTTTTGTGGGATTGTTGAATGCCGGGTCATTCTTGTCGACTAGAACTTGAGTAATCACTGTTACTACTCGCTTTTCAATACCATCTTTACGCAGTATATTCTGCAGTGTTTGTTGCAACATATATCCTATCTGTCCTTGAGTCATTGCACCTAAAACATCTAAAGGCTGAGGAGGAACCTTACTTTCAGCTTCCTCCTGCTGAATCATCAAATTTCCAACTTGAGGTCCATTCCCATGAGTTATGACAAGCTGATAGCCCATCTTTATTAGCTGAACAAGATGCTCACAAGTCTTTTTAACGTTTCTAAACTGTTCTTCAGCAGTGCCAATTTCATCTGCCTTTTTAATGGCATTCCCACCTAATGCTACTAAAATTCTCTTTGTCATGTTTCCACCCATGGCAGTTGATTGCAATCAGAATGTTGTAAAGGGGATTTAATATTAGAACACTAAATCTAATATATGTTTTCAGATAGAACTATTTTGGTGAACCATTAATGCAAAATTTATCCTTATCTTATGGAAAAGTTGCAGCGGCCATTTTCTTCTTATATCTAGGAATATCAATATGGCTAATTTCGAGTGGAGTTATAACTGACATATTGCTTCTAATAGCTGGACTACTAGTTTTAATTGGCGTTTGGACAATAACTTATGGCTTCACAATGTCCCAAAAAGATGTAGTCTTTTGGCTTGCAAATGGCGCTTTCATCACGCTAATATCTGCATCAATATTTGCGTTCCGACTCACAGAACAAATCTCAATATCAATTGCGGTACTTTTCATAGGAGTAGGGCTCTTGATAATAGCATTTATGTTGAAACGCTAACTTGAAAACCAATGACTTCCATACAAAATAAATAAGTAAATGAATGGTATATATCGAAGAATTTAAAGATTTATTAAAATTATATTTTGAACAAATAATTAATAATACCTTAAATGTAATGCTTAGAAACTTCATTTAATTTTTGCTTTCTTATTATTTTTATTAATAGGGTTGCCAGTAAGATAGAG